>CAYLJC010000624.1:0-2041 GCA_964383345.1 uncultured Akkermansia sp.
GGCGAGATCGAAATGATAGAGCCGCCCGGTCTCGCCGCTGGAATCGACGAGGGATCCGTCTTCAAACGCGCGGTCAAAGACTACCGGTTTTCCATGACCTCGGGCGATGTGCTGGTGCTCTACACGGACGGGGTGATCGAGTGTGAGAATGCCGAGGGCGATGAGTTCGGCGTGGAGCGGCTCTGCGAAGTCATCACCCAAAACAGCGACCGCTCCTCCCAGGAACTCGTCAATGCCATCACTGCGGAAGTCTCCCGTTTTTCCACGGGAATGGCGCAAATTGATGACATCACCTTGATTGCCATCGAGAAAAGGTGAATAGTCCCGCCCCTCGACTCGCGGCATGGTTTTTGTCGCGGAAAAAGAGACGATATTTCGCCACGAAATGACAAATACACAAAACAACGGAGATCCCGATCCGGCGGAATCCAGTGCCGCTGAAGACGTCATCACAGAAGAGACGACGGAGGAAGAGACGATGGAAGACGCGGCTACCGAAGCGGTCGAAGCGGTCGAAGCTACCGAAGCGCCCCAAAGCGACACTCCCGCCGACCCCTCGGCCGAACTCGACAAATGGAAAGACGTCGCGGCGCGGGCCCAGGCCGACCTCGACAATTTCCGCAAGCGCATGGCCCGGGAGAAATCCGAGGCGATCCAGTATGCGAATCGCGATCTCCTGGAGCAACTCCTCCCCATCATCGACAACTTCGAGATGGGACTGAAGGCGGCGGGCACTGCCGGGGGCGAATCGTCGATGATTCTCCAGGGCATGTCCATGGTCTACAAACAGATCGAAGATTTCCTGGGCGACCAAGGTGTCGAATTCATCACGTCGGACGGTGTGGCCTTTGACCCCAATTTGCATGACGCCGTGAAGCAGGAGTCGCACGCCACCGTTCCCGAAGGCCATATCATTTACACCACCCGCCGGGGCTACCGGCTCAAGGACCGGATCCTCCGTGCGGCAAATGTGGTCGTTTCTTCCGGAGTCGAAGAGCCTTCCTAGTCCTCCCCTCCGGTCGAGCGACCGGCCCCCGCATCGAGACCCCGAAATGGAAAAACGTTGTTATTATGAAGTCCTCGCCGTGAGCCGCAGCGCCACTTCGGGGGACATCAAAAAATCCTATCGTCGGCTCGCGGTGAAATATCACCCCGACAAAAATCCCGACGACAAGGAGGCCGAGGAGCAATTCAAGGAACTCGGGGAAGCCTACGAGATCCTCATGGACGAGCAAAAGCGGGCCGCCTACGACCGCTACGGACACCGCGCCTTCAGCCAGGGGACCGGTCCCTCGGCCGGGGGCGGGTTCGGAGGGGCGGATCCTTTTGATATTTTCCGCGAAGTTTTCAGCGGTGGCGGCGGGGGCAGTATCTTCGATGAAATCTTCGGAGGCGGCGGACGCGGCTCCCGCTCCGAGCGTCGCAAACGCGGCTCGGATCTCCGCTACGACCTCCAAATCACCCTCGAAGAGGCGGCTGTGGGCGTGGAGAAAGAACTCAAAATCGAGCGACTGGTTCCCTGCGAACCCTGCTCGGGCAGCGGAGCGGAGGGCGGACGGGCCGACGTGCGCTCGTGTTCCACCTGCGGCGGAGTCGGCCAGGTCATCACCAGCCGTGGCTTTTTCCAGGTGCAGCAGGCCTGTCCCGCGTGCGGAGGCACGGGCGAGACGATTTCCAATCCCTGCCGCGAATGCTCCGGAGAAGGTCGCGCCAAGGGCAGCAGCCGCATCAAACTGAAGATTCCTCCGGGCATGATCGACGCGGGACGCCTGCGTTCGGTCGGGCACGGGGACTCCGGCCAGCAGGGCGGACCGTCGGGCGACCTCTACGTCGTCGTGCATGTGAAAGAGCACGAAGTCTTCGAACGTGACGGGTCGGATCTGTATTGCGAGGTGCCCCTGCCTTTCACTCTCGCCGCGCTCGGCGGCGAACTGCTCGTCCCCACCCTCAATGGCGAGGCCTCCGTCAAGGTGGCTGCGGGCACGCAGACCAACACCTCCTTTCGCCTCCGCGACAAGGGCCTCCCCGACCTGCAAACGGG
>CAYLJC010000625.1:0-2016 GCA_964383345.1 uncultured Akkermansia sp.
GCATGGACAAACCGCAGGTCGATTCGATCCGGGGGATCCCGCCGGCCATCGCCATCGAACAACAGAACGCGGTCAAATCGACCCGCTCCACCGTCGGCACCATCACCGAAATCAACGACTACCTGAAGCTGCTCTTTCCCCGCCTCTGCAAAGGCTACGACCCGGTCTCGGGAGAGGAAATTGCGCCCGACACTCCCGAGACGGTTTTGCGGAAAACGACGGAATCTTTTGGCCGCGAGATTCCGCTGCTCGTTGTCTTCGGGGTGGATGTGCCGCCGGGAACCAAGGTGCCGGACTTCTTCGCCTTTCTCCAGCAGCAGGCCTACCTGCGGGTTTGGATCTACGGCAAGGCCTACCGCGTTGACGATGCCGCCGCCTATGATCGCAAAACCCTTCCCGGTCGCGTCGAGGTCATTCAGGATCGCGTCGCCCCGGCGCGTCGCAGCCGCTTCCTCGAGGCGCTGGAGCGCGCTCTCGACCTCGGCAAGGGGGTCGTCACGGTGGTGGAACCGGAGTCGGGAAAACGGCTTTCTTTTTCGCGGGGCTGGACCTCGCCGGAAACAGGGACGGAGCTGAAACCGCCCACGCCGGGACTGTTCAGTTTCAACAATCCCATCGGGGCCTGCCCGGCCTGTCGCGGCTTCGGCCGGGTCATCGGACTCGATCTCGAAAAAGCGATCCCCGACAAATCGCTCTCCATCGCCGAGGGATTGGTCCGCGCGTTCCAGGGAGACTCCTACCGCGAATGCGAGGAGGATCTCGAACGCTGTGCGCGGGCGCGCGGGCTCAGCCTCGTGACGCCCTACGATGAGATGGATGCCGCCGATCAGCGGTGGATTCTCGAAGGCGAGGGCGGGGATCCCGAAGAGGCCTGGGACCACGGTCTCTGGTACGGAGTGCGCGGGTTTTTCGACTGGCTCGAGTCGCGGGCCTACAAGATGCACGTCAGGGTTTTCCTGAGCCGCTACCGCAGCTACACCCGATGCCAGGCCTGCGGCGGAACCCGTCTCAAGCCCGAGGCCCTCGCCTTTCGCATCGCGGGAAAAACCCTGCCCGATCTGTGGCAACTCTCCATCGACGAACTCCATGTTTTTTTCCAGGATATCGAGGTGCGCCGAGAGGACAAAACCGCCGCGATGCTGCACGGAGAAGTGGTCAACCGGCTTGGATTCCTCCGCGAGGTCGGACTCGGTTACCTCACCCTCGACCGGCCCACCCGAACCCTCTCGGGTGGGGAAACCGAGAGGGTCAACCTGACGACCTGTCTCGGCGCGAGCCTGACAAACACTCTTTTTGTGCTCGACGAACCCACCGTCGGTTTGCATCCGCGCGACGTCGGCAAGCTCATCGGGGTGATGCAACGCCTCCGCGACCTCGGCAACACCCTCGTCGTGGTCGAACACGAGGAGGCTGTCATCCGCGCCGCCGATCATCTCGTCGACATCGGTCCGGGACGCGGAGAAGGAGGCGGGGAACTCGTTTTCGCCGGACCTGGCACGGCCACGAAAACAGCGGCGGCCAAGGCGGAGCGGGCGCATCCCGAGTCCCTGACATTGCAGTATTTGTCCGGAAAACGCGCCATCCCGATTCCGGCGAAGCGACGGCGACCGAAACGGTGGATCACCCTGAAACGAGCCGCCCAGCACAACCTGAAGAAGCTCGATGTGGAGATTCCCCTGGGAGTTTTCTGCTGCGTCACGGGAGTTTCCGGCTCGGGCAAATCGACCCTGGTGCATTCGGTTCTCCATGGCAATCTCCTCTCCGAGCTGGGACTCGCCACGGCGGAGACGGAGGTCGGGCAATGCAGGGAACTGCGCGGCGCGGGCCTCGTCCGCGAAGTGGTGATGGTCGATCAGGCTCCCCTCGCGCGGACCCCGCGCTCGACCGCGGCGGTCTATACCGGCATTTTCGAATCGATCCGCAAGCTCTTCGCCGAATCGCCCGACGGGAGGGCGCGCGAACTCACGCCGGGTTATTTTTCCTTCAACAGCGGGGTCGGTCGCTGTAGTCGTTGCC
>CAYLJC010000626.1:0-531 GCA_964383345.1 uncultured Akkermansia sp.
GAAGAAAAAGATGAAGCCGCCCTATCCCTGGTCGATCGAACGGTTTCAGGAAATCGACGGGCAGATCCAGGACCTGCGGGTCGCCACACTCGGTGAAGAGGAGGCAAAAAAACTTTCGGTGGAGGACGGAAAACGTTCTCCGGTGGAGTTGTATTGACGCTTGTCCGCTCACTCCGAAATCCCGGTGCCTCTCGCGTAAGCACCGGGATTGAGCATTTTTTTGACGTCATCCATGCTCATGCTGACGTTGTCCTGATAGCCCATGGTGCGCGGGGTGCCGGTGGCTCGCGGGGCCTCGGCTACGGCCGGGGCCATGCGGTCGGCCCGGGTCGCGAAAACTTTGTCGCGATCTCCGTGGGCGGCGGTTTCGAAGGTCGCCAGTTCGGTGCTGTTCCGGGTCGTCTTTTTGAACCATTTGCCGGAGGCCTTGTCTTTCGATTGGGTCGAGTTGCCCTCGCGGGCGGCGGCTCCGCTCTCTTTCGCAGCGGTGACCCCGGCATATTCCTGTAGCTTGAGGTATTCGGGGGTGCG
>CAYLJC010000626.1:541-2012 GCA_964383345.1 uncultured Akkermansia sp.
GTCTTTTTGAAACGGGCTTCTTTTTTCCCGAATTCCCCGTCGAGACCGCGGGGTTTCTGTCCGGCGTAGAGATCGGGTTTGTCCGCCTTGATGGACCCGTCCTCGGCGATGCTGTATCCGCGATTGGCGAATTTGGAACGGAGTTCGGCGGTGTCTTCGCCCCCGCCCTGACCACCCCACATGCGCTGGTCGAAGGAGATGGAGGTGCGGGTCGACTTGATGGTGCGCTGGGTTTCGCACTGGCAGAGCGCCAGCGCGGTCATCGCGAGGGTGGCGCAGCGCAGGGGATGGGGGAAAAACATTACCATGTGGAGATAGGTTCGGGCAGTTCGCGCCCTTCGGCAAGTGCGCGGAACCAGGTGCGGACGAGGACTTCCTGCCCCCGGGTGAGATGATAGCGGGGGGAGTGCTTCTCCCATTGGTCGGCTTTTCCCCAGGCCTGGTAGAGCCGGGGGACGAGACGCAGGTCTATGCGCAGGGATTTGCGAAGGACCCGTTGCAGAAAAAGATCGGCTCTCTCGTAGTGTCCGTTTTCGACGAGAAAATTTCCGTATCCGTTGAGAAAGGCGAGATGATTCCAATGGTAGGAGGGGAGCGCTTCGTCGTAGGCGCGGAACAGTCCGTCGGCGAGTTCGGTTTCCCCGATGGCGGCGAAGAGAGCGGGGAGGTGGTGGCGGGTGTCGAGAGTGGGGAGCCATTCTTCGAGCCCGTGTTGGTGGAACAGGTCGGAGCGGGCTTCGCGCACGAGGCGTTGGTGGACTTCGATAAGACGGGGGCGGTCCCCGATGCGGTGGAAAAACGTGATTTGGCGGGCGGGTTCGTTGCGGAACAAGAGGTCCCCGCGGATCGCTTTTTTGTCGAGGAGGGAGCGGGCCGCGGCGATTCCATCCGGCCCGAAGGACGGGAGGGTTTCGAGGATGTGTTCAAAGGTCTCGCGATCGACATCGGCGGAGGCGATCCGCACGGCTCGGGCGAGATCGTCCTGGAGAAAGCCCCGGATGAGGTCGCCGAACCAAGCCGTCCCGGGAGAACTCGGAAGGGTCCCGAGAAGATCGGCCAGCTCTTTGTTTTCGCCTGGCCGGGCGGCGATCCAGGCGGCGAAGTGAGAGGCGTTGGAAGTGAAGAGCGTGGCGGCGTTGACCGGGGACGAGGGGGCGGAGTTGCCGTCTTCAGCACCGTGGACAAAGTCGCCGAGAAAGGTTTCGACTTCGTCTCGCAACGCGCTCCAGGCGGTGCCCCGTTCTCTTTCGAGTCGCAGGAGTTGCTGGGAAGTCGCGGAGCGGTGCGCGGGGTTCGGGTTGCTGCGGCGCAGGAGATGGAGCACCGCGATGGCGTCGTCGGGCGCCCCGGCCCGATGGAGCGCGGTGGCGAGGGTCCGGGTGACGGAGGCGGGTTGTCGGCCGAAGGCCGCGAGGGTGAGTTCACGGAGAGGGGTGGCGAGGTCTCCTCCCCGAGCCTCGAGGAGAGCCAG
>CAYLJC010000627.1:0-1999 GCA_964383345.1 uncultured Akkermansia sp.
CATCGATCTCGCCCCGGGCCGTGGTGATCTCGTGGCCCGGCAGGTAGAGATCGAGATGAAAGGTCCCGTAGCGAAGGTCGTTGAGGACCAATGGCGTCACGCCCAGATCCCTCTTGCCGTCGAACACGCGGGCACCGCTCGGTTCCGAGTTGAGCAGGAGAGTGCCGAAATCGCCCCGAACCGCACAGAAAAAGGAATTTTTTCCGCTCTCCCGCCGGGGACTATGATAGCGCTTTGCTCCGAGATAGCCCGAGCCGCGGTCTTTTTCCGTCATCCAGTCGCAGAATTCCCAGATGGCACGCTCCTCGGGCACCTGGGCGATGCCGTTGACACCGGCACGGGCGAATTTGCGTCCGGTCTCGGCGAGGAAAAGATCGAAGGTGGCCACCGAAATCTCGGCCACCGTGACAAAGGTCCCGTCGACCGAGGGGAGGAACTCCAGCCCGAGGGAGTTCCGCCAGGGATTGCCCGCGACGGGACTGCGGTCGGGGATCATTTCCAGCTCGAGAACGTTGAGTTTTCCCCCTGCGATCTCGTCCTCGTAAACGAGATCGTGAAATCCCTCACGCCGGAGGGTGAACGTCAGCGGCCCGATCGGGAAATCGAGCAAGCGGGTCTCGGTGACCCCGATTTCTTTCCCCTGATAGATCACCGTGGCCCCGCTGGGATGGCTCATGATCTTGACCTGGGCGAGCTGTTTGTCGAGGGGATCGGCCACCAGGGGGGGCTTTTCTTTTTCCGCTTCGACCACGGTTTCGTCGAGCGGGGCGGGCGCTTTTTCCGCTCCCTTCGCCGTGGTCACCTCGTCGCGAATGACCACCTCGCCGATCACTTGCTCCGTTTCTTCCGGCGATGCGATGAGGGAAAAACCGGGGTCTTTCTTCCCCGCATCGGCAGTCGCGGGAGCGGCGCTCTCACCAGCCCCGGGATCGGGATCGACGGCGACCGGCTCCTCCGCGTCCATCGGGGCGGGCGGCTGGATCGCGGGACGCATGACCTGACCATCGCTTTCCAAGTCGCGGGCCTCGCCGCCGGAGCGGTCGGTTCCCTTCTCCCGCGCATCCGTCAGATCGGCTCCGTGCTGCCCCAGGAAAAACTGATTGTCCCGCCAGAGCCAGTATCCGCCCGCCGCGGCGACTACGAGGAGCAGCACGAGCAGCGCGGCGAGGATGCCGGTCCCCCGGCTGAGAGGGCTTCCTCCCCTTGTCTCCGCGACCGCGCCGAGATCGGGACAAACCGTCCGGAGAGCGCGGGCGAAGGCATGGGCGGACTCGAAGCGTTTGCGCGGGTCGGGCGATCCGGCGCGACAGATCACCCCGTTGAGGGCGCGCCACTCGTCGCGATTGACCGTCGGGGCGATCTCGAGATTGGTCGGCAATTCCGGAAAATCGAGACGGCATTTTCCCGTGTGCATTTCATACAGCACCATCGCGAGCGAATAGAGATCGGCGGAACCTGTCCCCGGTCCCTCGGGCGGCACATAGCCTTCCGTCCCGACGAAAGTGCGCTGCCCCGCGCTCGCGACGAGTCCGACATCGGCCAGTTTGGGCAGGCCTTTGACAAAAATGATGTTCGAGGGTTTGACGTCGCGATGGGTCAGCCCGGCGTGATGGAGGTGCCCGAGCGCCCCGGCCATGGACAGGCCGAGATCGACGCACTCGCGGACGGTGCGGGTCGGCTTGTAGCGGAGGTCCGAGGACAAGGTCCGCGGTTTGTAGGTCTCGACGTCGACCTCCTCGTATCCGTTCACCTCGTCGTCGGCGAGCTCCATCACATAATAATAAAATCCCGCTTCGCTGTCGCGCCCGACGTGGAGCACATCGACGAGGCCGGGGTGATCCTGCGAGACTTTTTCATAGCGCTGGATGCCTTCGAACTCGCGCTCGAAAGTGCGCTCGAATACGAAATCCTCGCGGCGCACCACTTTCACGGCGCGATACAAGACGGAGATCGAGCGCGCGAGAAAAACCACCCCGTAGGAACCACCGCCGATACGGCC
>CAYLJC010000628.1:0-1995 GCA_964383345.1 uncultured Akkermansia sp.
GAGGACGTTTGGGATACAGTGATCGCGTTTCCTGAGATCACCGAAGCTCCCAAAGGGATTTTTCGCCTTGGGATCGCTTATCCGATCGAGGCTCGAATCGATGGCGATGGCGTGGGAGCCATTCGGTATTGCACGTTTTCTACTGGGAGCTTCGTGGAGCCGATCACCGATTGGGATGAAACTCATCTCCTAGCCTTTGATGTGACGGAGAACCCACCTCCGATGAAGGAGATTTCCCTCCACGGAGACCTGCTCGCACCCCATCTGCACAGGCACATGGTCTCAAAGAAGGGGCAGTTCCGATTGTCGGAGAGAGATGGCAAGGTTCTTTTGGAGGGGACGACGTGGTATACCCACAGCATTTCACCTGAGTTCTACTGGGGCTTGGTTTCGGACGAGATCATTCATCGAATCCACCTCAGGGTTCTCAACCACATCAAGAAGCACACCGAAAAGCGCCAACAAGTCGGAGCACCGAACCCCTGACCCGCTGCGAGTTCAATCCGTCATGACCATTCAAACCTCAACCCACAGTCGAAGCCTCGCCCCCGTGCAGGCGTGAGAGGACTCGGACGTCAGCGCCGTGCGGGTCGCGCGGTGGTCCTTCACTCCTGGGGCTGAAGTATGTAGGCGATGAGGTCGGCCATTTCGTCCACGGTCAGGGTCGCTTCGAGTCCTTCGGGCATGAGCGATTGGCCGAGTCCTTTCATCGAGGCGATCTCGCTGCGGGGAAAAGTGCGGTCCACACCGCCGGGCTGCCGCAGGGTCACTTCGTCCGAATTTTCCGTGACGATAAATCCGGTGGCGGGCGGTCCCGAGGTGAACTCGAAGGTGTAGGCCTGATACTGCGGCGCGACTTCGCGGTTCGGATCGAGGATGTTCCCGAGAAGCGTTTCCGCTCCGGCGGCGGCAAAACTCGCCAGGACCGGTCCGAGGTTGATCCCGAGTCCTTCGTGGGAGACGTGGCAGGCGATGCAGGCCTTGGCAAAGGCGGCCTTGCCGCGTTCCGGGTCGCCCTTTTTCGCCAGAGCGGGCTGGTAGGCAGCGATGACCTCGGCTCGCGAGACGATGGGCGGGAGCACCTCGGCGGCGAGCTTTTTGACCCCGGCGTCGGCGTGGCGTCGCAGATTTTCGATGAGACTGGCGGGGGCGTCGGCGAGATCGATGTTTCCCTCGCGAATGGCCGTGAGAAAAGCAGTCGAACTTTTGGCGTTGGCCAGGATGCGTCCGCCCAGTTCATCGCGGGCGGATCGCAGCGTGGCAAAACGTTCGATGAGGAAATCCAGATCGGTGATGGCCCCGACGAGAGCGGCGGCGAGGGCGGGCTCGGTTTTTTCTTCGAGGAGGACGGAGCGGAAGAGAGCCTGGGTCTCTCCGTCGGGGAGGAGCGAGAGCAGTTGCACCGCCGCGACCTGTGCGGCGGTGGGGGAGGCGGGGTTTGTCAGGATTTGCGAGGCTTTTCCGGTGAGTTGTTTCCACCTCTCGTCCTTGGCGAAAGAGCGCCAGTCGCCGCGGGCGCGGACGATGCCTTGACGCAAGTTCGTGAGCAGGGCGACGGTGGCGGCGTCGGGTTCGTTTTCGGCGAGGGATCCGGCGATGGTGGCGAGGAGGGAGTCATCGCCGCTGCGTCCTATCATCCCGGCAAGTTGGGCGCGAAAATCGGCGGGAGCCTCGCGGGCGATTTTCCAGGCGGCGGCGAGATCGGCGGGAGTGCGGAGAGAGTTCAAAATCGCGGCTTCCATCCAAGGATCACCCGCATGGGATTTGATTTCCTCGAGGAGCGGAGTCTCCGAAGCGAGCACGGCGGGGAAGGGCGCGTGGGGCGGCATCGGGGCGACCGGCTTGCCCCGCTCGTAGAGGAGGCGGCGTGCGGTGGTGCGATGCCAACGATTCTGATGTTGCGTCAGGGCGATGAGTTCCTCGTCGGAGAGGGTTCCGAGATCGGGAATTTCAGGAGAGGTGAATCCCTCCGGCGCGATGCGGTAGATCCGTCCC
>CAYLJC010000629.1:0-1994 GCA_964383345.1 uncultured Akkermansia sp.
CAGCCGCTTTTTTGCCCTGTTCCCTCATCCGCATGACCGCCTCCCGGATCGGCCCCCGGCTCGAACCCCAGCCGACCAGGAGCACATCGCCCTCCGCATCGCCGAAGACTTCGGGGAGGGGCAGGGTGCGGCCAAATTCCTTGATTTTCTCACGGCGCCGCGCCGTCATCTGTGCATGCATCGCGGGACTGCCGCTGGGATGTCCCCATTCATCGTGTTCCAGTCCGGTCACGACAGGGTATTTCCCGCCGCCCATGACCGTTCCGGGAGGGGCGTGGCGGGTGGGTCCATGGAGCGGATAGGGCAGGAAATCCTCGCCGCGGGTCTCCTGGTCGAGGACCGGTTCGTGGACGAAGGCAGCGAGATCGGGCTGGGCGAAGGCCTCGATCCGCGTGGCGAGCGCCTGATCGGTGAGAATGAGGACGGGACAACTGTAGCGACGTGCAATCTCACAGGCTTCCACCGCGATGTAAAAGCAATCTCCCACATTCTGCGGAGCGAGGACGATGCGCGGGCAGTCTCCGTGACTCCCGTAGATCGCCTGCATGAGATCGCTCTGCTCCACGCTGGTGGGCAGCCCGGTACTGGGGCCGCCGCGTTGCACGTTGACCACCACGAGAGGCAACTCAGCCATGGTCGCATAACTGAGGGCCTCCATTTTCAAGGAGAGCCCCGGACCCGAGCTGCCCGTCACCGCCGTGTGGCCGGCGTAGGCGAATCCGAGGGCCATGGAGACCGCCGCGAGTTCATCCTCGGCCTGGACAAAAATGCCGCCGTACTTGGGCAGTTCGACCCGCAACTGTTCCATGATGGTGGACCAGGGGGTGATCGGGTAGGCGGCACCGTAGCGGACCCCGCCGGCGAGCAGCCCCATGGTCAGGGCGGTGTTGCCGTCGGTCGTGACCTTGTCCGCCCCGGTCGCGAGTCCCTCGCGCAAAGTGAATTCAAGTCCGGTGAGATCTCCGATGGGATACGCGAATCCCGCGTCGAAGGCGAGCATCGCGTTGCGCAGGATGTCCTCGCTTTTGCGTCCGAACTGGCGTTCCACCAGACTGACGATTTTCTCTTTCTGCAATTTGAAAAGCTGCGTGACAAGCCCCAACACGAACAGGTTTTTCCCCCGGTCGCGGGCGCTGCCGCCGATCGCTTCCACCGTGGTGCTGGTGATGGGGATGCCGATGTGGAGGAAATCGCCGTCGGTTTTCAGCTGTTCCACGTGATCCGAATCGTAGATGCAGATCCCGCCCGATTTCAGAGACCCGATGTGACTGTCGTAGCTGTGTTGGTAAAAGGCGAAGAGGAAATCGGATTCATCCCCCGCCGAGAGCACTTCCCCCGATCCGAGATGCACCTGAAAGATCGACGGCCCCCCGGATATCGTGGAGGGGATCGTCATGTAGGTCATGACCTCCCGCGCACTGCGTCCGGCGAGTCGGGCGAGAAACCCGCCGATCGTCTGAATCCCGTCCTGGGAGTTCCCGGCGAAGCGGATCACGGCGTTGGGAAGGTCGATCACCTCGCCCGCCGCGGCGGAGAGGCCTGGATTCGTCTCGGAAGATTCCGACGTCGCGGACGGGGTCATGGGAAATCGAAAAATAAACGTTTCGGAAACCCCGAGTAAACAGGCCACCACCCCCGATTGCAAAGGAAATGTCACCCTTTTCCCCGGTCCTTTCGCGTACTTTTCAGCCCTGCTCGTCTTTCCTGCCTTCGTGTCCGGGACCGCCGGAGCTACCGGGAAAACCGCAACGCCTCACTTCGCCGGATACACCATGCCCGGCGGAGGTCCCGCCGGGATACCACCGAGCGGGGCGGGAACACTCTGGGTCATCAGCTCGGGTTCCTCGTCTTCCAACGGCAAATGGATCGGATTGCCCCCCGGATCGACGAGTCGCACGGTCACGAAGATCGTAAGGGCGCGCTTGGTGCTCTGGCTCGTGCTGGAACGAAAGGCGCGACCGAGGACGGGCAGGTCTCCGATATAGGGGATCTTG
>CAYLJC010000630.1:0-1987 GCA_964383345.1 uncultured Akkermansia sp.
GACAAAGGCGGCGACTTCCTCCGGCGTCGGCGGCAGGCCGGTGAGATCGAGGGTGGCCCGCCGGATCAGGGTGACGGGGTCCGCTTCCTCCGAACGACTCAATCGGTGGTGGGCCAGTTCCCGATCCACAAAAAAATCGACGGGATGCCCCTCGAACTCCCCTCCTCCGCCCGGCTGGCCCGGCCGCAGCGGGAGGAAAGACCAGTGATCTTCCCAGCTCGCCCCCTCGGCAACCCAGCGGGTTAAAATCTCGATTTGTTTTGCCGTGAGTGTTTTGTGAGACTCGGCCGGAGGCATCAGATCGTCGGCTGTCGTGGTGGTGATGCGGGCGATCAGTTCGCTGGTCCCGGGTTGGCCCGCGATCACCACCGGAGAGGTCCCGCCCGTCGCTCCTTCGGGAGTGTCGAGGCGCAGATCGGCCTTGCGCGCGGCCTCATCCGGCCCGTGACACGAGTAGCAGTTCTCCGAGAGAATGGGACGGACGTGACGATTGAAAGAGATCCCCTCCTCCGTCGCCGAGGGTTCGACCGTAAAATTCGTCGGGGGACGTTTCTGTGAGCCGGATCCCAGGGTCGCGAGAACGGCCCGCTCGTATTGTTCCTCCGGTTCCACCCCGGCGGCGGGAGCAACGGACGCAACGGGAGAAACGGTCGCCTGTTTCGCGGGATCGACTTCCTCCCTCCCCTCGCCCACGCCCGCGTCGGTCAGCACGTTTTTTCCGCTCTCCCCCTTTTCCCCGTCTGGCTGCAGACCTGATCCCTGCTTCGCGAGAAACCCCAGCATCCCCAGTGCCAGGCACGCCGCCATCACCCATCCCCACGACTGCGCCAGATGCCGCGCCGCGGCGGCCCGCCCCGGGCGTAGCGGCAAGGCGTCGGCAACCGGGATCGGGGGCGCGAGCGCGGACGCCGCACGATTTCCCGGCAGGGCCACGACGTTTTCGGGAACACCCTCCGTGGGAAGCACTTCGCGGATCGAGGGTTCGGACTCCAGCATCGCATGCAACTCGCAGAGGAGGACGAACCGCTCCCCGCCGCCCGGCGTCGTCCGCAGGAGATCGGCGAGGAATTCCATTTCCTCCTCCCGCAACTCACCGTCGAGGAGACGACTGGTCAGCCGGGTGATCGGATCGAGAGGAGTGTTCATGGGGGGAGAGAAAGAAGAAGTGAGGCAGGAAAGGGGTAGAGGAGTGAAGGCGTCTCAGCGGACGCTTTTGGCGAGGACACATTTCAGCAGGGCGGCGCGGGCGCGGAAGAGGAGTTGCGAAGCGGCGTTGGCGTTGCAGCCCATCTCCGCCGCGATCCATTGGACCGATTCCGATTTGAGATACCGTCGTTCGATGATCTCGCGCTGCCGGTCGGGGAGCTGCCGGAGACACTGGCCGAGGGCGTCGAGACGATTGTCGTAGCCGGGGGCGACCTCTTCAATCACTCCGGCGAGGGATTCCACGAGCGCGTCGTCGTAGTGCAGGCGGCTGCGCCCCATGCGGCGACGCCAGGTGAGGACTTCAAAAAAAGCGATGCGGAAAGACCACGCCGTGAAATTGGTTCCGAGAGTGAAATCCCGCGATTTTTTCAGCATCGTAATGTTCGTCTCCTGCAGGATGTCCTTGCTCGAATGTTCGTCTCCGATGAGCGAGCGGATATAGGCGCCGAGGCGGGGTTGGTGATCCGCCATCAGTTCCGCGAAATCCGGACCCTCTGTCTCGGGGGGATCATTCTGTGGCAACGGGGAATCCATCAGGGGTTCATTCTGTGAGCGGGTCGAAAGCAAACGACCTCACCGGATGAAAATCTTACGGGAAAATGCATTTTCCCCCATTTTCCCCTTGAAATCCAGCCCGGCCACACCCAAATTCGGCGATCGCTCGCGAGGGACATCATCAACACGCCCTCGCCGGTCGATTTTTCAATTCCTCTGTAGCTCAGCGGTAGAGCGGGTGGCTGTTAACCACTAGGTCGTTGGTTCGATCCCAACCGGAGGAGCT
>CAYLJC010000631.1:0-1983 GCA_964383345.1 uncultured Akkermansia sp.
TCGCCGCCCTCGCCGGTATTGGACTTGCCGCCGATGCGGTTCATCGCGATGGCGAGCGTCTCGTGAGCCTCCTGCGAAATCGAGCCGTAGGACATCGCCCCGGTCTTGAAACGTTTGGTGATCGCCTCGATCGGCTCCACTTCCTCGAGCGGAACGGGAGGGCGGTTGCTGCGGAATTTCATCAGCCCGCGCAGGGTCGAGAGGTTCTCGCTCTGGTCGTTGACCTTTTTGGCATACTCCTTGTAAACCTCGTAGCTACCGGTGCGAACCGCCTTTTGGAGAAGGTGGATGGTCTCGGGGTTGAAAAGGTGGAACTCTCCGTCGCTGCGCCACTGGTAGACTCCGCCGGAGTCGAGGGCGCGGTCATCGGCGTCGATATGACGATCAGGGAAAGCGGCGCGGTGGCGGATCAGCGCCTCTTCGGCGATCTGTTCGATGTCCGATCCTTCACAACGGCTCGAGGTGCCGGGGAAGAACTTGTTCACCAGTTCGGTGCTGAGGCCGATGGTCTCGAAAATCTGGGCGCCGCGGTAGGAAGCCACCGTGGAGATGCCCATCTTGGCCATCGTTTTGACGACCCCCTTGATCGATCCCTTGAGGAAATTGTAGACCGCCTTGTCGATGTCGATATCCAGCATATCCTCCTCGATCATCCGGGAGATGGAGTCGAAGGCCATGTAGGGATTTATCGCGTCGGCTCCGAATCCGATGAGAGTGGCGAAATGGTGGACCTCGCGGGCTTCGCCGGTCTCGAGAATGATGGAGACGCGGGAGCGCGTCCCCGAACCAACGAGATAATGGTGCAGGCCGCCCATGACCAGCAGGGTCGGCATCGCGGCATGGTTCGCGTCGATGTTGCGGTCCGACAGAATCAGCAGGTTGCAGCCGGCCTGGATCGCCGCGTCGGCGGAGACGCAAAGCTCGTCGAAAGCCCGTTCCAGACCCGCGCCTCCCTGATCGACCGGGAACAGCGCGTCGAGAGTGGTCGCCTGGAACCCGTCGAGCGCCACTTCGCGGATCTGGGCGAGCTGCTTGTTGTCGAGGAGCGGATGATCGAGACGGATCATGCGGCAGCTCTTCGGGCCCGGATCGAGGAGATTGCCCTCGGAACCGAGGAACGTCTCCGTCGCGGTGACCAGCTCCTCGCGGATGCAGTCCAGCGCCGGATTGGTGACCTGGGCGAAGATCTGCTTGAAGTAATTGTAGAGATGCTTGGGCTTCTGTGAGAGCACCGCGAGGGGCGTGTCATTGCCCATCGAGGAGATGGGTTGGACGCCGCTCGTCGCGGTCGGGCCGAGAAGCATGCGGATGTCCTCGTAGGTATAGCCGAAAGCGATCTGGCGCTCCAGAATGCGATCCTTTTCCACCGTCTTCGGTGCTTTCGCCGCGGGCAGATCCTTGAGAAAAACGCGGTTTTCGTCGAGCCACTTGCGGTAGGGCTTGGCGGAGTAAACGCGCTTTTTGACTTCTTCGTCAGGGACGATGCGACCTTCTTCCATGTCCACGAGAAACATGCGACCGGGGCGGAGACGACCTTTCTCCACCACCGTCAGCGGATCGAGATCGGGGATCACCCCGACCTCGGAGGCCATGATCACGAGATCGTCTTCGGTCACGTAATAGCGGCTCGGACGCAGCCCGTTGCGGTCGAGCACCGCTCCGATCTGCCGACCGTCGGAAAAAGTGATCGAGGCGGGGCCGTCCCACGGTTCCATCAGACAAGCGTGGAACTCGTAGAAGGCCTTTTTCTCCTCCTCCATGGTGGTGTGGCGCTCCCACGGCTCGGGAATCATCATCATCATCGCGTGGACGAGGTCGTAGCCGCCGTAGTGCATGAACTCGAGCGCGTTGTCAAAGCGGGCCGAGTCGGATCCGTCCTCGTTGATCACGGGGAACACGCGCGAGATGTTCTCGCCGAATTTGTCGCTTTGGCAGAGAGCCTGACGCGCCTTCATGAAATTGGCGTTGCCCATGACCGTGTTG
>CAYLJC010000632.1:0-1982 GCA_964383345.1 uncultured Akkermansia sp.
AGGCGTCGACATCGAAGATGACCTCGTAGTCCATCATGCCTTCCTTTCCGGTGACCGGAGCGGGTTTTTTGAGGAAAAAGGGAAAGCGGAATTCGACGTGGGCGCGCTGGGCGTCGAGGCGCGTCAGCAGCTCTGCGGGGATGCCGGAAATCGTGTGGACATCGAGGACCGGGCCATGGGCGTTGAGCGCTTCGACAAAACGGCTCATGTGGGTGCCCTTGTATTCCTTGGGCAGATCGACGGCCATGGAGATCGTCGCGACGGTTCCCTGCTCCGAGTTGGCCTTGTCGCGAATCCGCAGGGGATAGCGGAGATTTTTCACTCCGACGCGATCAATCGCGAGATTGCGGGAGTCGGTTTGGTTCTGGATGTCTGTCAGGTTCTCCATACAAATTGAAAAGCCCCGGGTGGAGCGACCCGGGGCTTTGAGGAAGGCGGACGTGCCACCGGGTGGGGGGACTAAACGCCCTTACCACGCGGGGTTCAAGTGCCACTTGTTGGCAAAAGGTTCAAGTTCCTCCCGCATCGGCCAGTGATCGGGCTGGGGTTCGAGCCCCTCGTGGCGAACACTGGCGCCTTTCAGCTCCATGCAGCCTTCGTTGTTTCCGATTTCGGTGATCAGAGCCACTTCCTCGGGGGTGAGGGTGACGTCGGGCAGGGCGGCGAACTCGGCAACTTTGTCCTCGACGGGGCGGGCGTCCTCGCCGGCTTCCTGGATGAAGGTCGGTCCGACGGATTTCACCGGCGCCTGGCTGAGATCCCAGACACAGGCGAGTTGCAGCATGGTGAGCCCGTATTTTTCGGCGATGGGGCGCATTCGCTCGAGTTTCTCGTTGCCGTGGTCGATCCAGCCGGCGGGGCGGTAGCTGCGGTGGTCACCGTCTTTGAAAAAGTGGCCGGGTTTCACGTCGTCGTGGAAGATGCCGCCGAAATCAACGACGCGGGCGAGAATGTCGATGTTGAATTCGTTCGCGATGGGAAGGACATACCGCCCCGGCCAGGGTTCCAACGGATTGAGGATGATCATCGCGTTGCTGATGTGCTCGTGGAAATTCTCGATGCAGTAGGCCATGTCGATGGCGAAGCCGTTGGCCGGTCCCGGCGCGATACCGGTTTCCTTGGCCAGGCCGTGCTCACGCAGGGTCGCCATCGCTTCCCACACATCGGGCGAGGAATAGCCGATCGAATCGGGGTTGTGAAGCATGACGATGTCGAAATGACTCGTCTGGCAGCGGTCGGCGCAGGCGCGGGTGGCGCGCTGGAGATATTCGGCATAGCCATCCGGACCGCGCAGGTCGGGATGGGTGAAACGGGCGTATCCCTTCGCCCCGGCGCGGACGCCGTCGTAGATGTCGTGCCCTATCATCGCAACGAGGCAGTAGCTCTCGCGGTCGAATCCTTCGAGAGCCTCGCCGAGGAGTTTGTCTCCCTGCCCGATCCCGTAGACATCGGAGGTGAGGAAGGTGCGGATCCCCTGTTCGTAGGCCTGGCGGGCAAGATTTTTCCACCGCTCCTCCTCAAGACGCTGACCGAAGTGCATGAAGCGTCCGCCGCTCCAGGAGCCGAAGGCTGTTTTGCTGAGTTTCATGCCGCACTGATCGCCAAGAACCGGCGCATCGTCAAGAAGCGCAAGAACGCACGCGTCCATTCGGACAAAAATGGCGTTTCCCATTTTTCCTGCCCCGTGCCACACTGCGGCATGGCGAGATTGACCGCAAAGACGAGGAGCCGCCTCTACGCCAATTTGGAAAAATTCGCGCGCTCCGGCATGGGCATGGAAAAAGCCTGCGACTCTCTCCTGCGGCAGCCGCGCCTTTCCCGCACCGAGCGCGACATCTACGCGGGAATCCTGACCGGCATCCAGAAGGGCCTCAGCATAGGGGACGCTCTCGGAAATTCGAGCACGGCGGTTTCCGCGCTGGAGCGCGAAGTGGTGACCGCGTCCGAAGCCGGAGGCCACCTCGACAAAGGATTTGCCCACC
>CAYLJC010000633.1:0-1971 GCA_964383345.1 uncultured Akkermansia sp.
GACCGTCTACGGCATGTCTACGCGACTTTTTAGTGCCGAGTTTTCCACACCGTTCCCGGTCCTGCCACCGCAGGGAAATTGCATGTCCCTGCCACGGACACTGCCACCGCAGGGAAATTGCCTGTCCCTGCCACAGACACAGGGAAATTGCCTGTCCCTGCCACGGACAGAGAGGACTGGAAGTCCTCTTTCGTGCATTATTCGGTCGTTTTTTCTTCCGGTTCCAATTCGAGGTTTTCCAGTTACAGATCCTCGCGCAGCTCGGCGAGACCTTTTCTGGTTTTCCGGGCTTCGGTTTCGACGTCGAGGTTCTGCAACTGGCCTTTTCTCCAGATGAAGTACCCGATGACGATTCCCAGGGTCACAAAAACGGCGGCGCAGGTGACGAGGTGGGGCCATCCGCTCAGTTCCCCTTCTTCGAGAAAGGACATTCCGCCGGGAAAGGAAAGTTCCGCGAGGAACGGGGCGGAAGAGGGAACCGGGGCCATGGGGGCATCTCAGTTGACGGTCTCGGCGACCGCGACGGGCGCGACGATCATTTCGACTCGGAAGGCTTTCCGATCGGTGAAGCGGCGGTCCTGCCCGGCCCCGCGCACGGTGACGAGACTCTGGGGAACGCCCCTCTCCAGCAGCCTCTCCCGCACCGCGTCGGCGCGCCCGGCGCTGAGCCGCTCGTTCTGATCGGGAGAGCCCTCGGCCCCGGCGTACCCGATCACGGTGATTTCCACTTTGTTTCCGTAACGCCGGATGGTGCGGGCGCAAAGATCGATTTTCTCCCTTTCCGCGGCGCTGAGGGTGGTGTTGCCCTCATTGAAATAAATGGTGTGGTCCTCGTTGCCGGAGGATTTCTTCGTCGGCGTATCCGCCACCGGAGGAACCGGCTTGGAATCAACCACCTTTTTCGGCTTCTTCCCCTTTTTCGGGGGGGCGGGCTGGGGATGCGGAACGATTTCGTCGAGAGGAGTGCCCTCTTCCTCGCCGGTCACTTCCGCGGTGAGAGAGCGGTGGATCGCAGCAGCGAGACTGACCTCGTCGACCAATGGAACGGTCACGGCGGCAGGCGGTGGGCTGTCGCTCGGATCGACCGGGTCCGTCGCGGAGGGCGTCGGCCCGGGTGCTGATGCGGCCGCGAAGGCGGCGAACGCTTCGGCCTGGCGGGCCTCGGAGAGTTCTTCCTCGACGGCACCGAGTTTCTCTTTCAGCAAGGAAATTTCATTGTCGCGGGATGTGCGCTGCAACATGATGGCGCTGAGCTGGTCCTGCAGTTCGCGGATCGATTCGGCGCGTTGTTCCAGTTTTTTCTGAAGATCGTCCACTTCGGCAAGGCTGAGGGTGCGTTGTTCGATCTCGGTTTCGAGACGGGCGCTCTGCTCGGAAATCGTCTCGCGGAGCGCGGTGATCTCGCCGGTGAGCCGGTCCGCTTCCTCGCGCTGTCGGGTGGTCATGGCCTCGTATTCCTCCCGCTCGCGGGAGAGTCTCGACTCGTGCTCGACCTGAAGTGCTTCGATCCGGGCGTTGGCGTCGTTTTCCCGGGTGACACTGGACTGATGTTCGGCTTGGAGGGAGGCGAAAAGAGCCTGGGTTTCGCTCTCATTCGTTACGCTGATCTCCAGGGAGGAGTTGAGGATTTCGAGTTCGTCGAGCAGAGCGGCGACTTCGGATTCTTTTTCTTCGAGGAGGGCGCGGGTTTTGGCTTCGTCCGTCTCACGCGCTACGATCGAGGTTCGCAGGGCTTCCAGTTCGGCGAGGAGGGCACCGGCTTCGGATTCCTTCCCTTCGAGTTGGGTCGAAAGTTGCAAAGTGCGTTCGTCGCTGGCGCGGAGAGCATCCTCCAATCCGGCGATGGCGGAACGGGAGACGGCCTGTTCTTCGCGGGCGGTCTCCAACTCGGTGTTGAGACGATCGAGCTGGATGTCGAGTTCTTCCGTCCGGCGGGTGCTCTCCCCCAGTTCCCGGGAAATTTCCGCGAGC
>CAYLJC010000634.1:0-1969 GCA_964383345.1 uncultured Akkermansia sp.
CCGATCCCTTCGGTCGCCACGAAACCATCATCCACAGCGAATTCGAGGGCGTCGTCATCGGAATCCTCCGCGAAGGACACGCCGACGAAGGCGACGCCCTCTTTCATATCGCGACAATTCCGAATCCCCGTCGCGCCGAGGCGCAAATCCAACGCAGCGACGAGATTCTCGAAGAACACACCGCTCCGCTCGGGTAGGCCAAGTCCGGAGAACAGCGCAACCACGTAGTTGTTGCGGGTGGGGGAGCATGTTCTCGTCCCGGCATGACGAATCGTTTCATCCATTGTTCTGCGGGGGTCGTCGGGCTCGCCGCGCTCCTACTGGCGGGATCCGCCCCGGCCCAGGAAAAGGCCGCAAAACCCGATCCCAATCGCGAGGCCGCGAAACGCCCGCTCGCCATCCTCGAGTCGGCCGACTGGCAGGATCTTTTCAACGGCAAGGATCTGACCGGTTGGACCGGCGACACCGAGGGCTATTCGGTGAAAGACGGAGTGCTGACCTGCAAACCCGGTGGGAAAAATCTGGAGACGGAAAAAGACTACTCGGATTTCGCCTTCACCTTTGAATTCAAAATGCAGGAAAACGCGAACAACGGCATCGGCATTCGTGTGCCCGCGGGCGGGCGTCCGGCGCAGGAGGGTTTGGAGATCCAGATCCTCGATGACGGGGGTTCGGCCTACAATGCCGAGGGAACCATCAACGGAAAAACCCGCAAACTCACCTGGCTGAAACCCTGGCAGGTCCACGGCTCGATCTACGCCCACGCTCCCGCCAAGACCGGCTACCTCAAGCCGGTGGGCGAGTGGAACACCCAGACCATCGTCGCGATCGAGGACCACATCATGGTCATCCTCAACGGTGCGCTCATCGTCGATACCTTCCTGGAGGACCTGACACCCTTCGAAGCCGGATTCAACGGACGCCACAACCGCACCGGTCGCCTCACTCTCGCCGGCCACAGCGATCCGATGGAATTCCGCAATCTGAAAATCGCCGAGTTCACCCCCTCCGATCCCAACGCCGCCGGGGCCGCCGACAACACGCCTCCGGCCGGTTTCACCGCCCTCTTCAACGGAAAAGATCTCACCGGTTGGAAAGGACTCGCCCACAAAAACGCGGTCGAGCGCCGCGCTCTCACCGGCGAGGCCCTCAAAAAAGCCCAGTCCGAGGCCGACGAAGTGATGAACGCCCATTGGAGCGTCGCTGACGGCGTTCTCACCTACGACGGCAAGGGCGCGAGTCTCTGCACCGCCAAAGACTACGGCGACTTCGAGTTCTACTGCGACTGGAAGATTCCCGCCGGGGCCGACAGCGGCATCTACCTGCGCGGCACCCCGCAGATCCAGATTTGGGATCCCTGGGACGCCAAGAACAAAGACGGCAGCCAGCCGAGCACTCCCGAAGAATGGGTCGCCGCCTACCGCACCGGACGCAACCTCGGTTCGGGTGGTCTCTGGAACAACAAACGCGCTCGCAACCAGCCTCTCGTTCTCGCCGACAAACCCATCGGCGAATGGAACCGTTTCCTCATCCGGATGGTCGGCAAACGCGTCAGCATCTGGCTCAACGGGAAGCTCGTCGTGGATCGCACCGAACTGGAAAACTACTGGGACAAAGATGGACTCATCCCCCTGGTGAGGGCCGATCAGATCGAACTGCAACACCACGGAAGCGAGCTCTTTTTCAAGAACCTCTACATCCGCGAACTGCCTTACTGAGCGGAGGCGACCTCGTCGCGGGATGCCTCGTCCGCTTCTCCGGGCGGAGCGGGCATCCCGTAGAGGAACCAGAGATTGCGGAGGTAGATCACCCAACCGGTGCTCTGCCCGAGGAACCCGACGATTTCCTTGCGCCAAACGAAGTAGACCATCAGCATCGAAGCCCCCAGCAGGCTCAGCCACCAGAAGGCGGGGGGCACGATGGAGGCCCGCGCCTTTTCGCTGGCGTGCCACTGCACCACCATGCGAGC
>CAYLJC010000635.1:0-1065 GCA_964383345.1 uncultured Akkermansia sp.
CTCCTCCTCCTCGTCACGTTCCAACTGTTCCGGATGTTGCGGAGGTCCGCTCTGAATGTTGCATGAGTTTCCTCGCGCGATGGTTTTTCCGGCTGCTTTTCGCGCCGCTGATCTGGTTCCTCTACCGCATGCGGAAGGCGGGGCGGGAGAGGGTGCCGCGCACGGGCGGGGTCCTCCTCCTGAGCAATCACGTGAGCTACATCGACTCTTTCATCATTTACCTCTCCTGTCCCCGGCCGGTGCGGTTCGTGGTGTTGGAAAAATACACGGGAGTGCGGGCCATCGCCTGGTTTCTACGGCTTTTCGGGGCGATCCCGATTCAACCCGGAAAAGCAAAGGAGGCGATCACCCGCACGGTCGAAGCGCTGCGGCAGGGGGATGTCGTCTGTCTTTTTCCCGAGGGCGGACTGACCCGGCTGGGGGTCACAGTGGAGTTCAAAAAAGGGTTCGAGTTGATTGTGAAAAAGTCGGGCTGCCCCGTCGTGCCGGTCTACATGGACGGACTCTGGAACTCGATTTTCTCCTTTGAACGCGGTCGTTATTTCAAAAAATGGCCCCGGCACCTGCCCTGTCCGCTCCAGATCGCCTATGGATTTCCCATTCCGGTCGAGGAGGCCACGGTCGAGTCGGTCCGGCTCGCGATTTGGGAAATGTCAGTCGAGGCCTTCGCGATGCGGCGCGAACTCGACGAGCCGCTGGAGTGCGCCCTGGTCCGCTCGCTCAAGAGGCGTCGCCGCGAGACGCTCTTCGCCGAGTATGGGAAAAACGGCGGGCGGCGATGGTCGCGGGCCGATACTCTCGGACTCGCCACCGCGATGGCCCGCCGCTGGATGAATCACCACTCGGGACCGGACGACCGCATCGGCATTCTCCTGCCACCGGGGCCGATGTCCTCGGTGATTCACCTGGGCCTCTTCCTCGCGGGGAAAACACCGGTGAACCTGCCCTTTACGATCGATCAGAGGGAAACCGAGGCGCTCGCGAACACCATCGCTCCCCTCGGGATCCGAACGGTCATCACCTCGCGGGCGTGGGAATCGGCCAGCACGCGGAACAGCGGGTTGA
>CAYLJC010000635.1:1075-1964 GCA_964383345.1 uncultured Akkermansia sp.
CTGGCAGGGCGACGAGGGGGTCTTCGTCGATCTCAAGGAGGCGGTCGCTCCGCCCGGTTCGCTCCTGAGTCTGGGCGAGCGGATCCGCGCCCGCCTCGAACCGACCTGGCTGACCTGCTGGCGGCTTGATCTCCTCCGTCGCGCTCCGGACCGGGAGGCGGTCGGACTCGTCACCCGCCCCGACGGAGAAGTGCATTTTCTCAGCGCCGCCGCCCTGCACCGGAACGCCCGGCAGGTCATGTCGGCGGGGTTCGTCGCGCCCGACGAAAAGATTTTTACCGAGGACCCGCTCTCCCGTCCCGAGGGACTCCTGCTGGGCTGCTGGACTCCCGCCCTCGGGCGGGGCCGCGTGGTGTGCCGTTCCTTTTCGTTGCGGGAAGACTGCGGAACGCTCGAGGAAGCGATCGCGGAAGAGGACATCACCCTCCTCGCGGGATCGGCCGCCTTCTTCCAAGGGATCACCGACCCCGTCGGGGGGCGCTCGGTGAGATACGGGATGGTCTTTGGTCCGGTCCACCCCGCAGCACTTGCGGAGGAAGAAAAAAGGCTCGCCCTGCCCCTCGCGCGGGCCTGGTCCCACGGCGGCGGGATCGTTGCGATGAGCTGTCCGGATCCCGACTACGGCAACGCCCGCATCCATCTCGCCCAGAGAGGTCGGGAGGCGAGGTCCGTCGGACGCCTCCTCCCCGGCTTCGCCGCGAAGATCGCCGAAGGACGGATCCGGCTGAAAACCCATCCGTCCCCCGAGCCCGGAGAGGAATGGATCGCCGGCCCCGAAGCGGTCGAGATCGCGCCCGACGGACTCCTTTTTCTGCGCGAGATCGACCCGAACTGAGGGCCATCCCCTTCTCACCCGCCATTCCGGAAGTGCCTGCGCTTCTCATCTTTT
>CAYLJC010000636.1:0-1963 GCA_964383345.1 uncultured Akkermansia sp.
GGCGGGCCTCGTCCTGGACCCGCCATTTGCCGCCGGGAAGAAAGGGGGTGTCGGTGTAGCCGGTCGGTGCCGTTTTCTCTTGGGCTTCGGAGGGAACGGACGTCAGGGACACCAGGGTCAGGCTTGCCGTCAGGGTGCAAAAGGCGATGGGGGATACTCTCATACGTGGGAGAGGGTGCCACGCGCAACCCTTTCTGACAATGGCCGGATGACGGCGGGTGGTCCGCCGCTTTTCCCGCCCTCTTTTTCACTCCTTCAGCAGATTCTCCGCAGTTCGGCTGAGTTCCACGTATTGCTGCCGCGCTTCCCGGAGGGCGGTGGAAAGTTGGGTGACGAGAGGTTCGACCGCGCTGATTTGCTTTTCCAGTTCGCGGGCTTCGGCTTTGCGATCAATCAGGGTGGATTGGCCGTTGATCCGCTCGACGCGGATGCCTCCTCTGCCCGCGCCGGCCTGGCGGGATCTCGTGAGCTGGAGCTGATTGCGCAGTTGGGTGAGGGTGGCCGAGTGGCGGGCGAGATCGGATTCCAAGCCGCGAATCCCGAGCATCTGGGCTTCGAGTTTCTGTTGCACGCGGGTGTATTCACGCGCGCGCGCGGCGGGATCGAGGGGGCGGGGCGGCGGTGGCCGACTTGCGGGATCCTCGCGGCGAGTCGGCGCAACCGGCGGGGTGTCCGCAGTGGATGGACCGGCAGGAGAAGTGGGTTGTCCGGCGGATCGCGCGGGCGGGGGGAGCCCCGGGGACGCGGGGACGGACGCTTTTGTGGGCGGGGTGGATTCCGCCGTTTCCGGGGCGGTGTCGGATCGCAGTTTCGGCTTTTCACAACCCGTTCCCACGACGAGAACTCCCAGCAGGAAAAAAATCCGGCCGAGGAATCGAAAGAGGGACTCCGGGATCGCTGTCATGCCGACGCATTACAACTTCTTGTATCACACCGACGCCGCCTGACGCAAGCAGATAAAGGAGGGTCGAGAAGTCGATGGGATGGGGAAATGTCCGCCACCCGATCATTTTTCGAGTTCCGCGAGGCGCTTTTGGAGCGCTTTGTTTTCCGGGTCCAGATAGAGGGCCTTGCGGAAATACTCGGCGGCGAATTCCTTCTCGTTGAGTTTGGCGAGGGTCTGGCCGATGTGGTCGAAAATGACCGGATCGGGTTCTTCGATGAGGTTTTCGGCCTTTTTCAGCGAGACGAGGGCGCGGGGGTAGTTGCCTTTTTGAAAATGATACCACCCCACGGTGTCGGCGATGGCACCGCTCCCGGGGCTGAGCCGGGCGGCTTCCTCCGCCATGGGGCCGGACTCGTCGAGTTTCTCGCCCCGCTCGATCCACATGTAGGCGAGGTAGTTGAGCACGGTCGCCTTGAAATCCGGGTTCTCGCCCGCCGGATCGTTCTCCGCGAGGAGGTCGAGCGTCTTGTGAAACAGCGTCTCGGCTGCGGTGAAGTCTCCGGCCCGCTCACGGGCGGCGGCGTAGCGGAAGTAAAACCCTTCGTCGAGCCAGTCCGGTTCGCTTTTCTCGGCGAGGGGGATCGCCTTTTCGAATTCGGCGATGGCTTCGTCCCAGCGCTCCAGTTGCGCGAGGGGAAAGGTCAGGAGAACGGGAAACTGCGCCGATTCGGGAAAACGCTTCGACGCGGTCCGGAGAAAGTCGATGGCGGATTCGCTCTCCCCCAATTCGATCATCATCCGGGCGAGGGCACCGTGGTCGGCGGCGGTGCCATTCTTGAGATCGAGCAATTTGCGCAGCCGGGGGATGGCTTCCTGAAACTGCTCTCCGCGCATCAGCAGCCCCACGACCCGCTCCAGCAGGGCGGCATTGTCAGGATCAGCGTCGGCGAGCTCTCCGAGGATTTGCGCCGCACCGCCGTAGTCGCCTTGTGCCTCCAGCTCGTCGGCGAGGCGCATCCGCTTGGCGAGACGCGCCTTCGCTTCCTCCTTCTCCGTCACCGCTGCGGCGGCAGGAGC
>CAYLJC010000637.1:0-1961 GCA_964383345.1 uncultured Akkermansia sp.
CGCCCCTTCTCCGCCTGCAAAACGGGTCCGGAGCTCCTCGACACCGCCACTCTCAGTGACGGAGAAATCGATCACCCCGGCACCAAATTCCTCCTGCACTTTGAAAGAATCGAGGTAGGGGAATTCGATCTGGATGGTCGGCTCGCCGGGCTGGCGTTTGGTCAGGACCCGGTGGATCGCGAAGATCGCGGCCATCCCGGAAGAGAACAGGAAGACATCTTCGGGCGAGGCGCCGCCGTAAAAAGAGGCGATCCGCTCCCTCAGGATGGTTCCGGCCTTTTCCCCTGCCCCGACCACCGCCGGATCGAGCGGTGCGTCGCTCAGGGCCGACTCGGCGAGACGACTGCTCACGATCTCCCCGCCGTGCTGCCAGCATTTCCAGGCGATGTCGTAGGCGGATTCGTCGAGGAGGGCCACGGTGAGATTTCCCCAGCCGTAGGATTCGAGGCGGCAGGATTTCCCGGTGCGCTGCTTCACGTAGTCGGCACAGCGCCACGCCGCCGCGAGGGAGGGAAAGACGAGCGCGGATTCCCCGCTTTTGGCGAACTCCTGCTGGGCTGCGAGAAAGAGATCGGCGACAAGAGGATGAGCCACAAAGCGCGGATAGCCGCATTCGAAGGTATCGATAATCTCCTGATCACCCTCCTCGTAGCCGACCACATGAGCCCAGCGGGGAAGGCACATGGAGACGGCGTGGTCGCTGTCGGGGATGGCGAGGCCGAGGTCCTCGGCGTCACAATAAGGGCGGGTAAAGGGATCGCGCATTTTTTGCCTTCGTAGCACTTCAATTTTTCAGGGAATCCGGCAGAGCCTGGCGCAGGTCGGCGATGAGATCGGCGACCGTCTCGATGCCGACCGAAAAACGCACCAGCGAATCGGTGATGCCGACCGCCTCGCGGGTTTCTTTCGGCACGCTGGCGTGAGTCATCGAGGCGGGATGGCAGCAGAGCGACTCCACCCCGCCGAGGCTTTCCGCCTTGGGGAAAAGGCGGAGCCGCCCGACGAAGATCAGGGTCTCCGCAAGGTCCAGCCCGAAGTCCGCCGTGACGATGCCCGATCCGCCGCGCATCTGGCGTTTTGCGAGTTCATGCTGCGGATGCGAGGGCAGGAAGGGGTAGCGGACCGAAAGGGCGGCCGTCTCTTCTTCGAGGAAACGGGCCAAAGCGAGGGCGTTTTCACAATGGCGCTCCATCCGGATGGCTTCGGTCTTGAGGCCGCGCGAGGTGAGCCAGCAGTCCATCGGAGCGGGCTGGAGACCGAGAGCCTTCTGGGCGAAGATCATCTTGTCGCGCCACTCCTCCGAGTTCGTGCAAACCGCGCCGGCGAGGGCATCGGAATGGCCGTTGGCATACTTGGTCAGGGACAGGAGCGAGAGGTCGGCACCGAGTTCGAGGGGACGCTGCAGATAGCTGCTGGCAAAGGTGTTGTCGACGAGGAGGGGTGCCCCGACGCCGTGGGCGGCCTCCGCGACCGCGGCGATGTCGATGATCTTGAGATTCGGATTGGTCGGCGACTCGATCCAGACCAGCGCGGGTTTCAAGGTGGCCAGGACCGATAGCGAAGCCGGATCGGTGAAGTCGAGGTAGCGGACCGAAACCCCGAACTTGGCGAAGACCTGGGCGAAGAGGCGAAAGGTGCAACCGTAGATGTTTTCCTCGGCGACGACCAGATCGCCGCTTTTCAGGGTCGAGACCACCGCCGTGATCGCCGAGACGCCGCTGCCGAAACAGGTGGCGTGGTCCGCTCCCTCGAGGCTGGCAACGGTCCGGTCGAGGAGACGGAAATTCGGATTGCCCGAGCGGGTGTAGTCAAAACCGCCCGGATTGCCGTATTCAAAAGTAGAAGTGAGCCAGACCGGCGGGGTCACCGCGCCGGTCTCGCTGACAAAATCACGACCGAGATGAATGGCACGGGTTTCGAAGCCGGCACGGGATTCAGTAGGCATGACGGAATCAACAGGG
>CAYLJC010000638.1:0-1954 GCA_964383345.1 uncultured Akkermansia sp.
AGAGAGACTGGGGAAAAACGGGGTTGGTTGGCCCGGTGAGGAAATATGTTCATCCGCTGTTGACTATGCCTGCTCCCGCCTTTTTCATCTCGTCATGCTAGAGGAATCGGAAGCCCGCCGCCGCATTCTGGAACACACCGCTCCCGGTGTGGTGATATGGGTTCCCCTTGAATTGGCCCTCGGTCAGGTGCTCGCCCAGGATATTGTGGGTACGGTCGATTCACCGGTCTTCGACAACTCGGGAATGGACGGCTACGCACTGCGGGCGGCGGACGCGAAAAAAGGCGCCCTCCTGCGGGTCGGGGAGATCGTCCAGTCGGCCGGCGAGGATCCCGGTCTCGTCTGCGCGGCGGGTGAGGCGATCCGTATTTTCACCGGCGCGGCTCTTCCCCAGGGGATCGACGCGGTCATCATGCAGGAGGATGTCGAGCGCGAGGGAGATCACATCCGCGTGCTCGAGCCGGTCGAGCCGGGGGAGAACATCCGCTGGCGCGGCAGCGACGCCTGCGCCGGACAGATCCTGCTCCGCCGCGGCGAGATCATGAGCCCGACCCGCATCGGCCTGCTCGCCTCCCAGGGCTTTCCCGAGGTGCCGGTCTATGGCAAGCCGCTCGTGCAGGTCGTCACCACCGGCGATGAGCTGGTCGAGCCGGGCGCACCGCTCCTCCCCGGAGAGATCTACAACAGCAACGCGCCGATGCTGCAGACCGCCGTGGAAAAGGCGGGGGCGATGGCCTCGGCCTCTCATGCCTGTGATGATCCCGACGAGGTCCGAACCGTCCTCGCGGAAGCTCTCGCGGTGGCGGATATCGTGGTCATCGCCGGCGGAGTCTCGGTGGGCGAACGCGATTACGTGAAAGAAGTTCTCACCGAACTGGGTGTCGTGACCGAGTTCTGGCGCGTCCGGGTGAAGCCGGGGAAGCCCTTCGTCTTCGGACGTCATCCCGACGGAACCCTCGTCTTCGGACTGCCGGGGAATCCGGTCTCGGCCTACGTGACGTTTTCCCTCTTCGTCATCCCGGCGATCCGGAAAATGCTCGGCTGCGAAGTCGGGGTGAACTGCGTCGGACTCGGCGAGCTGAGCGGCATCGCCGCCGAGCCGATGTCGAATTCGGGGGACAGGCCCCATTATCTGAGAGGTGTCTGCGAAGGCGGGCGAGTGCGGCTCTCGGGGACCCAGCAGTCGCACGCCATCTTCGGCCTGAGCCGGGCGAACTGCCTCGTCCGACTCGGTCCCGGCCAGGAGGTCCTCCCCGGCGAAATGCTGTCCGGCTACGGGATGTGAAGCCACGTCCGCCGTCCTCCCGGAAGAGATTCGCAGGGCGGAGACGAGGCCTGCCCCCCTGGGGAAAACTCTTGCAAAAGGCCCTGCAATCCCTGAAGTCATCCTTCCCCGCCATCTTCTTTTTCCCCCTTGCTTCCATGTCCGATCCAGTCACCGACCTCAATGTTGTCTCCAATGTGCCGCTGCCGGCGCCGGCCCTGCTCCTGCACGAAATCCGCCGGACCACCCAGCAGGCCGAGACCGTTTTCGCCGCCCGTCGGCGGATCGAGGAGATTCTTCAGGGCCGCTCCGAGCGGTTTATCGTCATCGTGGGTCCCTGTTCCATTCACGATCCCGACCAGGGACTGGAATACGCCGCCAGGCTCGCGGTCCTGCGCTCCGAACTCGAAGACCGCCTCGAGATCGTGATGCGGGTCTATTTTGAAAAACCCCGCACCTCGGTCGGATGGAAAGGCCTCATCATGGATCCCGATCTCGACGGCACCGCGAATCTGTCCGAAGGACTCCGCATCGCCCGCACCCTCCTCGGCGAGATCGTCGATCTCGGCCTGCCCACCGCGACCGAGTTCCTCGATCCCATCACCCCGCAGTACATCGCCGATCTCATTTGCTGGGCGGCGATCGGCGCCCGCACCGTCGAATCCCAGACCCACCGCCAGATGGCTTCGG
>CAYLJC010000639.1:0-1952 GCA_964383345.1 uncultured Akkermansia sp.
ATTGGCTGAGATCGAATTGTTCGTGCGGATCTTTCTCCAGATCAAAAAGCTGTTCCCGCCCTGCTTTCGGGTAAAGGATATACTTCCAGCGCGGGTCGCAGATCATGCGCTGGGTGTCGGTGAACATGCCGCAGAGATAGGGATGGACCGTGGAAACTTCCCCGCGCAGGAGCGGGGCGAGACTGACGCCGGTCACCGTGGGGGGAACGGGAATACCGACGAGTTCGCAGAGGGTCGGGAAAAGGTCGTGGAGATGCACGAGGGCTTCGCTCCGCTCGTTTTCCGGGAGGCCCGGGCCGGTGATGATCAGCGGACTGCGGATGCTGTGTTCGTAGCAGTTTTGTTTGCCGATGAGTCCGTGGCTGCCGAGGGCGAGTCCCTGATCGCTGGTGAAAATGACAATGGTCTCCTCGTCGGCGGGCAGGGCGTCGAGCAGTTTTCCGATCTGGCGGTCGAGATCGGTGATCATCGCGTAGTAGAGGGCGAGTTCCTCCCGCACCGCCGTCTCGGTTCGCGGGGAGGGGAGGAGCCGCTCGTCGCGTCCGTCGAGGTTGCCGTGATCAAAGGGATGGACCGCGGCAAAATTCGGGGGCAAGGGAATGGTGGCGGGATCGTAGTGATCCTCCATGCCTTCGGGCCACTGGCGCGGATCGTGGGGGAAAGCAAAGTTGACGTGGAGAAACCAGGGACGATCCGCCGGAGCCGTTTCCATCGCCCGGAGCGCTCCCTCCGCGATGTGCCGACTGTTGTCCGCTTGCAGGCCGACTCCCTTGTCGAGCTGCGGCCGGTTGTCGGCATCTTTGAAAGTCCAGCCGCGATAGCCGGTGAGAGGGCGGCCGCGGGAATCCGTTTCGGGTTGCCGGACGCCCCGTGCGCCGCCGCTGGAATAAAGGCCGCTCGTCACCGCGTACCCCCGCGCGACGGGATGCCCGTCGTTGTGCCATTTTCCCGAATAAACGGTGTGCCAGCCGGCTTTGCGGAAAGTTCCCGCCAAAGTCGCGAGTTCTCCGTCGATGGGTCCGGTGGGGTAGCCGGGGAGGGCGCGAAAGGCCTGAGTTCCGGTGAGGATCTGGGCCCGGCTGACATGACAGATGGGATAGCCGGCGTAGGCCCGGGAAAAGCTCGTTCCACGGGCGGCGAGGCGGTCCAGATGGGGTGTCTCGATCACCGGATTGCCCAGCGCGGCGATCGTGTCGGGGCGCTGGTCGTCGCTGACGATAAAGAGGATGTTGGGCGGCGATTCCGCCAGGAGCGGGAGGCTCAGCGAGAGGAGCAGTGGAATCAGGAAGCGGCGGAAGCGACCGTGTCGCGGTGGGAAGTTCCTCGTCATGGGGCGTTTCTTTCTTTTCAAATTTCCAGCGCAAAGGTTTCTCCGGCGGAGATCGAGCGTACGAAGAGGGTCATCAGTTCGATCACTTTTTCCACGTCCGCGAAATCCGCCATCTCGACGATGGAGTGCATGTAGCGCAGCGGCAGGGAAATCAGGGCGCAGGGAATGCCGCCGCGAACGTGGTAGATGGAATCGGTGTCGGTTCCGGTGAAGCGAGAGGAGGATTCGTGCTGGAGGGGGATGTCGTGTTCGCGGGCGAGTTCGATGAGCCGCCGGATCATGAGCGGGTGATTGGCGGTGCCATGGGTGATCGAAGGTCCGCCGCCGAGGGTGATTTTGCCGTGCTGCTGGTGCTTGATGTCGGGGCTGTCGGTGGCGTGGGTGACATCGAGAACGAGGCAGAAGTCCGGCTTGAGCGAGTAAGCGGCCATCGTCGCGCCGTAGCCGCCGATTTCCTCCTGCACCGCGTTGAGGGCGAGGCAGGTGGCGGCGGGACGCGGGTCATCCGCAGCGAGGCGGCGGGTCACTTCGGAAAGGATGAACCCGCCGATGCGGTTGTCGAGGGCACGGCCGACGATGCGGTTTTTCCCGAAGGGCACGGCTCCGTCGGCATAGACGGCGG
>CAYLJC010000640.1:0-1950 GCA_964383345.1 uncultured Akkermansia sp.
CTCGATATAAGCCCCTTCCCGCCTGGCGCGGCCATCCGCCACGACAATCCGGTAATAAGGACGGCCTTTCGTGCCTTCGCGTCTCAGTCTGATTTTAACCATTTCCCTTTTCCGTTGTAACACCGTTGTAAAAAACCCATCGATGGGTGAAATCCCCGCCTGAAACCGGCGGGAGGGCAACTTGATACCTTCTTATGCGGAAAAATCAAACGCAAGTTTCCTGATATTTCACGTTTTTCCCCGCATTTTCCCGGCGGAACGGACGGTCCCGCGCGTCGTTTGAGGCAGTCGGCCGCGGAAAAGCGGCGGAAAAGCGGCGGACGGGCGATCCGCCCGAAACGGGAGAATTCCCTCCGCAATTCGGAATTCTCTTGGCAAATCGTGTCATTTTCACGTTGAATGCGCCATGTCTCTTGAGGAATCTGAAATCTCCGCTCACGCCGCCAGGGTCCGATCTCTCCTGGAGGAACTCAACGGAGCGCTCTTCGGGCAGGAAAACCTCGTCGAAATGGTCGTGACCGGTTTGCTCGCCGGAGGACACCTGCTTCTGGAGGGACTCCCCGGCCTCGGAAAAACCGAATTGGTCAAAGCGCTCGCCAAAACGCTCGAACTGGAAAACAAACGCGTCCAGTTCACCCCCGATCTTCTCCCCGGCGACATCACCGGCAATCCCGTCCTCCAGGAAACGGAAAGCGGGAGGGAATTCCGTTTCCAGAAAGGCCCCCTCTTCGCCAACATTGTCCTCGCCGATGAGATCAACCGCGCCTCTCCGAAGACGCAGTCGGCCTTGCTCGAAGCGATGCAGGAACAGCGGGTCACCGTGCTCGGAACGACCCATCCGCTCCCTTCGCCGTTCTTCGTTCTCGCGACCCAGAACCCCATCGAGCTGGAAGGCACCTACCCTCTCCCCGAAGCCCAACTGGATCGCTTTTTGTTCAAGTTGGAGGTGCGCCGCAACACCGCCGCCACCCTGGAGAAGATCGTTCTCCATCGCGAGATCGGCGTGGAACCCGCCGTGAAAAAAGTACTCTCGCGGGAGGAATGGAGCGCGATCACCGCTGCGGTGCGCCGCATCTACCTCCCCGAGGTCGTCGCAAACTACATCGCCCGTCTTGTCGATGCCACACACGCGGGACAATCTCCCGCCGCCACCGCGATCAAATTCGGGGCGAGCCCGCGCGCCGCCCTCGGTCTCGCCGCGGCGGCCAAGGCACGCGCCCTCATGAACGGACGCCTCAACGCCAGCTTCGAGGATGTCGACGCCGTCGCCGTACCGGTCCTGCAGCACCGCATCATCCTCCACTACGAAGCCCGCCTCGAAGGCCGCGCACCGCGCGAAATCGTCGAATCCCTCCTCGCCGAAGTCCCGCGCCAGGCCCTCGAACTCCCCGCCACCCTGAGCGACGCCTGAGCTCCGGCCCCTCCCTTTCCAGCCCCATGTCACCCTTCGGGAACATTCTCCTCGCCCTGTTCGTTCTGGCCGCCCTGGTCCCGCCGCGATCCGCGACCGGACAGGAGTCACTCTACAAACACACCCACCCCGACGCGGGGGATACCTATGTCGAGGTCGAAAGCGTGTTCGGAACCGTGGCCCGTCAGGGTTCGCTTCCCTACCGCATCACCATACGCAACAACAGCGGCCGGGACCGCGTGTGGACAGTGCGCCTGAACGAGGGCAATCCGGGCCGCCCCCTCTCCACGGGAGCGACCTACCGCATTCCCGTCGAGAACGGATCGGAGGTGCGGCGGGAAGTCACCCTCGCCTTCGCCCCCGCCTTCCTCGCCTACCCCTACCGCAATCTCACGATCACCGTGAACGCCACCGGATTCCCCGGAGAGAGCCGCCATCACGGGGAAGCGACCAACGACACCTTCCCCTCTCTCGCCCTCAGCAAACCCCTTGCCCAACGCAGCCTTTCCCGGCTCAACGATACCCTGAAAAAGGCGAAC
>CAYLJC010000641.1:0-1946 GCA_964383345.1 uncultured Akkermansia sp.
CCGCCGCCGCCCGGATCGACTCCAGTTCTTCCCAACGGGCGTAGAGGGCGAGCACTTCTTCCTTTTTCCGCTCCAGGTCGGTGATGAGCGCCGGAGCTTCGGTTGCGTTGGTGATGTAAAACGCGGGGTCGTTCAGCTTTTCTTCGAGTTCGGCGACTTCGCTCTCGGCGGCGAGGATAACTTCTTCCATCGTCTCCAGCTCGCGTTCCTCTTTCCACTTCAGTTTCCTGGGTTTGTCAGAGTCGGGAGCGGTTTTGCCCGCTTTTGGCGATTTCGCCGGTTTGGATTTTGTGGCGGCGTCGAGGGTACGACGTTTTTCGAGGTAATAGGAGTAGTTGCCTTCGTGGACGGAAACTCCGCCCTTGCCGTCGAAAACGATGACCCGGTCGCAGACCCGATCGAGAAACCAGCGGTCGTGGCTCACCACGAGGGCGGTGCCGCCGAAGTTGATGAGCGCCTCTTCCAGGACGCGCAGGGTCTGGAGATCGAGGTCGTTGGTCGGTTCGTCGAGAATCAGGAAATTGCCGCCGCGGCGCAGGATTTTGGCGAGGAGGACGCGGTTCTTCTCCCCGCCCGAGAGATTGCCGACGCGGTCGTTGATGCGTTCGTTGGTGAAAAGAAAACGGGCCAGATAAGCGCGCACCGAAATGGTCTCCTCGCCGAATTTCACCGAATCGAGTCCCTGGGAGACTTCTTCGAGGACGCTGTTGTCCTCGTTCAGCTCCAGGCGGGTCTGGTCGACGTAGTTGAATTCGGTGCGTTTTCCCATCCGCCGGGTCCCGGTGGTCGGCTCGAGGGTGCCGAGGAGGAGGCGCAGGAGGGTGGTTTTGCCGGCTCCGTTGGGACCGACGACGCCGATGCATTCCCCGGCCTTGCACTCGAGATCGAGACCGAGGAAAAGGGGCTCGCGCTCGTAAAAAAAGCCGACCTCATGGAGATCCACGACCACGTTCGCCAATTTCGGCGGCGGGGGGATGACCAACTCCATATCGAGATCTTTCTCGGGCGCTTTCTGGGCTTTCACCGCGTAAAAGCGGTCGAGGCGGCTGCGCTGTTTTGTCCCGCGCGCCTTGACTCCGGCACGGACCCATTCGATCTCGCGGCTGAGGAAACGCTGGCGCTTGTGCTCCACCGCCTGATCCCGCTCCTGACGTTCGTCCTTGGCGATGAGATAGTCGCTGTAGTTGCCGTCGTGAGAAAAAAAACGGCCGTCGGCCAGTTCGACGATGCGCGTTGCGATGCGGTCGAGAAAGTAGCGGTCGTGGGTGACAAAAAGGCAGGCGCTTTTGGACTCGGCGAGGTAGCCTTCGAGCCAGGCGATGGCCCCGGCGTCGAGATGGTGGGTCGGTTCGTCGAGAATGAGCAGGTCGGGCTGGGCGAGGAGGGCTCGGCAGAGACCGACACGACGTTTTTCTCCTCCCGACAACTCCCTGACAAGACGATCCGCCGGAGGAGCGGCCAGTTCCCGCATCAGCGTCTCGATGCGGTTCTCCAAATTCCAGCCATCCCCGTGTTCAATGGCCGCGAGGAGCCGGTCGGTCTCGGCGTGGCTCAGGGCGTCGTGTCCGTTCTCGTAGCGATCGATCATCGCGATGAGTTCGGCGGCACCGCTGCGGATATTGGCTTCGACGCTGCTGTCCTCGTCGAGCTGGAATTCCTGCGGCAGATAGCCGATGACGAGGCCTTGCTTTTTTGAGACGGTTCCGGCATCCGCGTTTTCCTCTCCGGCGACGATGCGGAGAAAACTCGATTTTCCGCAACCGTTTCGTCCGACCAGGCCCACTTTCTCCCCGGGGTAAACCGCCAGGGTCGCCGCATCGAGCACCGCCTGGTTCCCGAAGGAGAGATGGAGTTCGGAGGCGGAGAGGACGGCGTCGTTCTGATTCGAGGGATGGGCCAAGGAAGGGGAACAGACGCCGAATGAAGGCGCTGGCCGCCCCAACTCA
>CAYLJC010000642.1:0-1938 GCA_964383345.1 uncultured Akkermansia sp.
AGCGTTACGAGAAAGTCTTCGGGCCCGACGGCCCCTCCCTCGCCACGGTGCTTTTCCTCAAAGCCGAAGCCCTCCGCGAAGACCGGCGGCACCAAAGCGCGCAGTTGGCCTACGGAGATCTCGTGGATCGTTTTCCCGACGATCCCTTCGCGGCGAAGGCGATCTTCATGCAGGGATTTCTCTACTTGCAGCAGGACGACAACGACGGCGCCCTCTATCAGTTCGATCAGGTGCGACGCCTCCATCCCGACTCGCCGATGGTCGAAGACGCCGACTACTGGACCGGCATGACCCACTCCTTTTCCGGACTCTACGCCGAAGCCCGCGAGCATCTCGCGACCTATCTGAAACGCTACGACCCGCCCAAATACCAGAAAGAAGCGGTTTTCCGCATCGCGGTTTGCACCTTCTCCCTCGCCGAATACGAGGAAGCCATCCACCTCCTCGAAGCGTTTGTCTCCACGTATCCCGACGATCCCTTCACCGACGAAGCCCACCTCCTCATCGGGGATGCCTGCCTCGGCGAAGGGCGCATCGAAGAGGGATTCGCCGCCTACCGGAAAGTGCGGCCAGAATCGCGGCGCTTCTTCGAAGACGCCTGGTTCAAGCAGGGCAACGCCTACAAGTTGCTGGAGGAAATCCCCACGATGCGAGAGCATTTCGAAACCTTCGTGGTGGACCATCCCGACAGCCCCCGGCTTCCCGAAGCCGTTTACTGGATCGGCTGGACCCACACCCGGGAAGGCGAGCCGGAGGAAGCCCGCCGCATCTACTGGGAAACCATAGAAGCACTCGGCGACGATCCCGAGCGCACCAGCATGACCGATCTCTTCGCCGGACTCCCCAAAGTCTACCCCTCCGGGAGCGGCAACGGAAGCGAGGAACTCCTCCTGCGTTTGCAACGCCTCAAGGCCCGCGCCGCCGCGGAAAAAAAACTCACCCTCGCGCTGCGGGCCGGCTGGGCCAAATCCCTCGTCCCGGGAGACACCAGATCCCGCCCCGGTCGCATCGAATTGCTCGATATCGCAAAGTGGGTCGATCCGAAAATCCACGATCCTGTCATTGCCATAGACGTGGCCGAAGCCCTGCTCGAATCGGGAAACTCTCTCAGCGCCAAAACCCTTTTCACCGACATCCGCAAGTGGCATCCCCGCACTCCCGGACGCGATCGCATCTACCTGGCCCTCGGCGACATCGCCGCCGCCGAGGGCGACGCCGACAAAGCGATCGCCTGGTTCACCCGCTTCGAACGCGAGACCGCCACCTCCCGGCGACTCGGCGAGGTGCGCCTGAAACTGGCCGACCTCTACGACACCACCGGAAATCCGATCGCCGCCCGCGAGACCCTCGAATCCACTCTCACCACCGCCGGCGTAACGGCGGCGACCAAGGCGGCGGCGCTCCTGCAACTGGGACGCTCCCACGTCGCGCGGGACGACCACAAAAAGGCGATCGTCTATTTCGAGCGGTTGTATGTGGCCTACGGAAAATTCTCCGAACTCAACGCCAAGGCCTATTGGGCGAGAGGACAATCCCTCGAAAAACTCCGGCTGGAGCGCGAGGCCCTCGAAACCTACGAGGAACTCGCCGGACGGGAAGATCTCCGCTCGTTTGAAGAGACCGCCAAGGCCGCCGAGCGGATCGCCTCGCTGCGAAGAAATTTCCCGGCATCGGAATCCGGTCCCGACACCCCCGAGAACTCCAGGGAGGCCGCCCTATGAGTCGCCTGCGATTGGTTCCGGCGACGGGAGCGCTCTTCGCCTCCTCCCTCACCGCGCTACCGGCGCAGGACATCCTCTACCTCAAGACCGGCGAATCCATCGCTTGCCGGGTCGAAGCCCTCACCGATACCCTCGTGAATTTTTCCCTGCCTCCTCCTCCCGGCACGGCCGGCGGTTCCGCGCGACGAACCGTCCCCGCCGAGCGGATCGAGTACAT
>CAYLJC010000643.1:0-1930 GCA_964383345.1 uncultured Akkermansia sp.
CCCGCATCTGACGACCCAAAGTCTCCGCCAGCGTATCCGTCGCTTCCAGACTGGAATGGCTGAACCATTCCTCTTCGGGCTGATCGCGCAGTTCCTCGATGCGGCTTTCCACTTCCTCGATGGAACTCTCGTCGATGAGATTTTCTTCCTCCAAAACAGCGAGCCAGTCCTCCATCTGCTCCCAAGCTCCCGGCTCGACCGGAGTCATGATCTCGCCCGGGGTCAACCGTTTCACCGGCAGGCACCAGGCGGTCACCACGAGGGAGAGGGACAGCACCGTCGGCAGGATCGCCTGACCGTGGCGCCAGCGAAACCCGGCGGCGGGAAAACCGGTCATCCTGCCGGGCCAGGGACCGATGCCGTGACGGGCGGAGCTGAGACGATTGTAAAGATTCAGCCTGTCGTCGAGCCGGGCGAAACCTTCTTCCAACCCGATGTGCCGTCGCCGACTGAGGAGCCACGCGAGCAGCGCCAGCAGGAGGACGACACCGGCAAGGCCGCCACCGACGAGAGATACGGTCAGGACACCGCCGCGATAGGTCCGCACCGCGAGGATCGCGAGAGCGAAAAGCAACAGCCCGACCACCGCAAGTTTGTTGAAACGGTCCAGCCACCATCCCAGATTCACCCTTCCGGCAAGCGCGATGGCGCGACGGGTCCAGAAGCGTTCCTCGGCGGTGGGATGCATGGGAGAAGCGTAGCCCCATCCCGCTTCCCCGGCAAGATCTCCGGAGAAGAGAAAAAGCCGGTTTACTCAATTCTCAATTCTGTTTGCGCCGATGACGCTTGAGCCAGTCCTCCTGCTCGCGTTTGGCGGCGTCGAGACGCTGGCGGAGAAAATCGATGGACACGCAAGCGCCTCCGGCGGCGACCACGACATCCTGCTCGGCCCGGTCATCGGTCGCGACGGTGATCTCGTACTGGCCGGCGTAGCGGATCGCGAGCCGCTCGATGACGTCGTCGGCGGTCTGCCCTCCACTGGTGTAGATGACCTGGAGCCCGGGCGAGGGACGCTCCTCCGTCAGCGTGATGCCGCGTCCGTCAAACACCACCACGATGCGTTCCCCGATGAAATCGCGGTATTCGCCGAGGCGTCTCACCAACTCGCGGTAGGCACCGCCGGGAACACGGCGCTGGAGATCGCGCAGGTCGTCCCATCCGTGGATGACATTGTTCCCGTCGACCAATAAAAATGACGGCCGGGATGTATCATCGCGGGCCGCCATTTTCAGAACATCGCGCAGGCGGAAATCCCGCCTTGATGGAAGGGGGTCAGGCCTCCTCTTCCCCGGCGGGAGCGTCTTTCGCCGGAGCGGGGGTTTCCTCTTTCTTTTTCGCGACTTTTTTCGCAGCGACCTTTTTGGCGGGAGCCTTTTTCGTCGCAGCTTTTTTGGCGGGCGCTTTCTTCGCCGGGGCCTTTTTCGCCGCAGCTTGCTTGGGAGCGGCGGCGCTCGGGTCTTCGTCGGTCGAAGCCGCTTTGGACTCCTTCACCGAAGCTTTCTTTTTCGAAGTCGACTTCTTGCTGAGAGCCATCTGGGATTTCAACGCCTCACTCTTCCGCTTCAAGTAACTTTTGCGGCGGATGCGCTTCTCCACTTTGTTGTGCTGTTTACCCATAATGATCAATTCGCCTGGTGCGAAGGGAGCAGAGTAAAGGGCAAAACCCTCGCCGTGGCAAGTGGAAATCCGGTGAATCTGAAGCGACCGGCCCTGTCCCGGGATCCGCGCGTCGACTCAGGTCGCATTGAGTTCGCGCAGGATCTCGGGGTCCCTCACGTCGGCCCACTCGCCGGCGAGCTCGACCGCTTCGATCCGGAGTCCGTCGCGCACTTGGGCGGCGATCGCGTCGGTGAGTTCGTATTCGCCCCGGGGGGAAAGTTGCAGCTCCGCCGTGTATTCAAATATGCCGGGGGAAAAGGCGTAGATCCCG
>CAYLJC010000644.1:0-1926 GCA_964383345.1 uncultured Akkermansia sp.
CGCATGAGACCATTGAGGTGCTTGAGCAGGACGCTCTTGCCGGCACCACTGCCGCCGAGAATGACGGTGGTCCGGCCCCTCGGCACGTCGAAGGTGACACCGCGCAGGACGGGATGACCGTCGAGGCTCTGCCGCAGGTCGCGGATTTCGAAAAAAGGAGAGGTGTTTCCGGAAGGATTCATTCGCGAGCTCACACAGGTTCACAGATCCATCGTCACGGTGGGAAGGAGGAGATTGAGCAGCAGGGAGAGGAAAAGGTTGGAGATCAAAATCGCCAACGAAGAGTAGACCACCGCCCGCGTCGTGGCGCGCCCCACCCCCACCGCACCTCCGCTCGTAGCAAGACCCTGATGACAGGAGATCAGGACGATGAGTCCGCCGAAAACCGTTCCTTTGATCAGACCCGTGAGGATGTCGGGAACCCCGGTGTGGGCCATCAACTGCGTTTCGTACCAGACCGACGGCACACCGAAGAGTTGCACGGTGAGGAATTCCGAGGCCAGCATCCCGAAAAGGATCGCCTCTCCGACGAGGATGGGCATGGAGAGAAGGATCGCGAGGACGCGGGGAACGACGAGGTAATCGATTGGCGCGACGCCCATGGCGCGGAGGGCGTCGACCTGCTCGGTGACCCGCATCGTACCGATCTCGGCGGCCATGGAGGCGCCCATGCGACCGGTCACCATGAGCGCGGCGAGGACGGGACCCAGTTCCCGGCACATCGCGATCGAGACAACCGGCCCGGTCGCGGAACCCAGGCCCAGTTCGCTGAATTTGTCGTAGGCCTGCACCGCGAAGACCGCTCCGGTGAACGCGCCGGTGATGATGACAACAAGCTGGGAGCCGATCCCGATGGCGACGACCTGAGCGAGGGCAAGCCGACTGCGGATCCTGAGGCGCAGGATGGATCCGAGCACTTGCGCGGCGAGCAGGGCGACCTGACCGAGGTAGCGGAACAGTCCGGTCACGGGGGCGGCCACCGCACCCGCGAGGTGGCGTGCCATCCGTTTCATTGCTCGTGAGCGGCTTGTTCCATCGCTCCAGCAAACACGATTCCACCGCATCGTTCAACTGATCGTATCGCGTCATCTCCGGCGGATAGGCGTTGCAATTCGGAACCACCTGCGGTGAACTTATGGCCATGAACAACGAAAAGACGGACACAGCGGCGGAGCCAGTGGGAATCATCGGACAAGGAATCATCGGCAGCCGCGTCGGCGAGCGGCTCCGTAACGCGGGCCGACATGTCTATGTCTGGAACCGCACCCCGAAACCCATCCCGAACTTCGTCGGCTCGCCGGAAGAAGTCGCCCAACTCGCCGACATCATCCAGATCTTTGTCGCCGACGGGGTTGCCTTGGGGCAGATCATCGCCGCGCTCCGCGACAAGCTGGAAAAACGGCACGTCGTTCTCTGCCACGGCACCTGCGATCCCGAATCCGTCGTCGAAGCCTACCAGACGGTGAAAGAGTGCGGTGCCTCCTTTCTCGACGCGCCTTTCACCGGAAGCCGTCTCGCAGCGGAGAAAGGGGCACTGGTGTACTATGTGGGCGGGGACGCGAAAGTGCTCGAACGCGTCCGGCCCGTCCTCGCGGACAGTTCCACCGAAATTCTCCACCTCGGACGCGTCGGGGAAGCCTCTCTCATCAAGATCGCCACCAACATGATTTCGGCCGTCACCACCGGCGTGCTCGCCGAGGCGTACGGTCTCGTCGCCAAGGCGGGGGTTGATCCGGAGCGATTCGCCGAGGCTCTCCGGCACAACGCCTGCCATTCCGGCCTCGTCGCGATGAAGCTGCCCCAGATCATGGCGCAGGACTACGAACCGCATTTTTCCCTGAAGCACATGTTCAAGGACGCCCAGTATGCCCTGAATCTCGGCCGCCAGCTCGGGGTGGAGGAACCCGTCCTCTCGACCACCGCCAG
>CAYLJC010000645.1:0-1924 GCA_964383345.1 uncultured Akkermansia sp.
CCCACGATCACCACCCTCGGTGCTTCGCCCTCGCCCGATGCGCCGTTCTTGCTCATGGGGTTTTTGGTACGCCCGGAGCGGAAGAAAGACAAATGAAAAGCGGGACAGGAAAAAATGACGCGAAAATTCGCACCCCGGGAGGAGTTGGGCGACGGTCCTGCCGTCATGAAACGAATCCCGGGAGCCTGTCGGACTCCTCCTCTCCGGCTGCGGAAAACGGGGACCGGCCCAAATTTCCCTTCGTTCCCGTCATTTGTGTTCCCGAAAAACTCCTCGAACGTATGAAATTTTTGTCTCGAACTCCGGTTCCCTCGCACGAATGTTCCAAGTCCGGCAAGCTCCTGGACCGGGCGCGAGGAAAATGGAAAATGCTTTTGGCGACCTTCCTCCTTGTCGCTCATGTCGCCGGTGCCCTGACTTCGGTGCGGGCCGTCATGGAAGTCCGCACCCCCCAGGGAACGATCGCCTGGGTCTTCGCGCTCAACACGGTGCCCTGCGTGAGTGTACCGGCCTACTGGGTTTTCGGTCACAGCAAATTCGAAGGTTATGCCCTGGCGCGGCGGAAGGATCTCGCCGCCACCACGCCGGTTCATCAAGCGTATCTGACCCGCCTCGACGAAGAAGGTTTCCTCGCCGATCCGGTCTCCGAGGATTCGCAGGTCGTGGAGAAACTCGCCCGGATGCCCTTCACCGTGGGCAACGATGCCGAGATCCTGATCGACGGAGAAGAAACCTACCGCTCCATCTTCGAGGGGATCGAGCGGGCACGGAACTATGTGCTCGTGGAGTTTTATATTATCCGCAAGGACGACACGGGTGCCGAATTGAAGCGACGCTTGATCGAGAAGGCGCGAGAAGGCGTTCGTGTCCACGTGCTCTATGACGAGATCGGGAGCCCGGATCTGGACGGCGGTTCCCTCGCCGAACTGCGGGAGGCGGGTGTCAAGGTGCGCCGGTTCAACTCGACGCAGGACCGGGCCAACCGCTGGCAATTGAATTTCCGCAACCACCGCAAGATCGTGGTGGTGGACGGTCGGACCGCGTGGGTCGGCGGCCTCAATATCGGCGACGAATACCGGGGCCTCGACCCGAAGTTCGGGGCCTGGCGCGACACCCATGTGAAGGTCGCCGGCCCTGTCGTTCACGGAGTGCAGGTGGCGTTCCTCGAAGATTGGCACTGGGCCAGCCAGGAGCTGCTCCAGCTCGATTGGGACCCGCAGGGAGCGCCTTCGGGCGCCAACCGCAAGGCGCTCGCGTTGCCGACCGGCCCGGCCGATTCCCTGGAGACCTGCACCCTCTTTTTTCTCACCGCGATTCATGCCGCCAAGGAGCGGCTCTGGCTCACGAGCCCCTACTTCGTTCCCGATGAACAATTCATCAGCGCGCTGCAACTGGCCGCCCTGCGCGGCGTCGATGTTCGGGTGCTGCTGCCGGACAAAATCGACAGCCGGCTGGTGCAATTGTCCGGCTGGTCCTACCTCGATGAACTGGAGAAAGTCGGCATCAAGGTCTATCGCTACAAAAAGGGACTGATGCACCAGAAGGTGATGCTCATCGACGATGACTACTGCACCATCGGCACCGCAAACTTCGACAACCGTTCGTTCCGGCTGAATTTTGAAATCACCATGGCTTTTGCGGACAGGGAATTGTCCGACCGGGTCCGGGAGATGTTGGAAGAAGATTTTGCAAACTCGGAACCGGTGACGTCCCGGCAATTGAAAGCCAAGGGATTCTGGTTTCGATTCGCCGTGCGGGCCGCCCGGTTGATGGCGCCGATCCTGTAGTTCGTCCGTTCCCCAGGTTTCCGTTCCTCTGATTTCAGGGCGTCCCCGGAGCGGAGCGATCAGAGCCATCCGGCGTCTCCCGCGGGCCGCGACGAATCTTTTCCCCGGCCCACATCACCACGACGTAAAAGACCGGC
>CAYLJC010000646.1:0-1916 GCA_964383345.1 uncultured Akkermansia sp.
GGTTGGGGACAACCCGCCCTACCCGGCTTCCAGCGGGGGATTTCAGTTTCATCGCTATCGAAATCGGTATCGAAATCGAAATCGATCCCTGTTTTTGGACGGGACTTGCCGGGCGCTTGAAAAGCGCCCCTCCTTGGGGTCCAAGATGGATGCGGACGCAAGCTTCAAGGAGCCTCCACAGGCAATCACGCGAGAAGTTTGTCGACCACCTTCGCCTGTTCGTTGGTGACGAGCGACTGGGGAGCGCCGTTGCGGTTGAATACGAGGGTCCTCGCATCGAGTCCGAAGAGATGCAGCAGGGTGGCGTGGTAGTCGTAGTGGTTGACGACATCCTCCACCGCGTAGTGCCCGAATTCGTCGGTGGCGCCATGGGTGTAGCCCGCTTTGAATCCGCCACCTGCCACCCACATGCTGAATCCGTAGGTGTTGTGATCGCGTCCGACGCCCTTGCGATCCCCGCGCGGAGCTCCGGCGCGGTTCTGGATCACGGGGAGGCGTCCCATTTCCCCGCCCCAATGCACCACGGTGCTGTCGAGCAATCCGCGCTGCTTGAGATCGAGGACGAGCGCCGCCGCCGGTTGGTCGACGTAGCGGCAGGCCGCCGGCAGGCTCGTGATAATTTTGGAATGGTTGTCCCAGGTCTGGTTTCCGGTGAAAACGGAGACAAACCGCACCCCGCGTTCGACGAGGCGACGGGCGAGAAGACAACGGGTCCCGAAGTCCTCGGTCTCTTTCTTGTCGATCCCGTACATGCGTAGGGTGGCCTCGCTTTCCCCGCTGATGTCGAGGGCCTCCTTCGCCGCGACCTGCATGCGGGCGGCAAGTTCAAAACTCTGGATGCGGGCCTCCAGTTCGCTCTCGCCGGGCCGGTCCTCAAGGTGGTTGCGGTTGAGGCGATCCACAAAATTGAGGTATCTCTTTTGCGCCTCCCCTTTCAACGACGTGGGCGGATCGAGATTGAGGATGCGGGGTTCCTTGGGACGGATCGCGGTACCTTGGTAGACCGAGGGCAGCCAGCCGTTGGTGAAGTTGTCGACACCGAGCACCGGCAGTCCGCGGGGGTCGGTGAGAGCCACGTAGGCGGGGAGATTCTGGTTTTCCGAGCCGAGGCCGTAGGTCAGCCAGCTCCCCAGAGTGGGGCGTCCGGTCAGGATCGATCCGTTGATCAGTGCGTTGATGGATTGCCCGTGGTTGTTCACCCCGGTGTGCATCGAGCGGATCATCGTGATCTCGTCGGCGATGCCCGCCATGTTCGGGACAAGTTCGCTGAAGTCCATGCCCGACTGCCCGTGTTTGGAGAATTTCCACGGCGACCCCATGACCTCGCGGCTGGCTCCGGCGGCGTCGTCGTATTTGACTTCGCCGGGGAAGTCTTTTCCGTCGAGACGGTCGAGTTCGGGTTTGGGGTCAAAGAGATCGATGTGGCTCGGACCGCCCTGCATGAACATGGAGATCATCGCCTTGGCCTTGCCGAATCCACGCGGTGCTTTGGGGAGCAGATCGTAGGTCTGCGGTTCCGTCCCGGAAAGGGCGGGATTGGCGAGCAGCCCCTGTTCTTTCATCAGGGTCGCGAGAGCGATCGCTCCGAGACCGTAGCTTTTGTTGAGAAAATCGCGACGCGAATACATGATCAGTCGAGGTAAAGGAATTCGTTGGCGCTCATGAGCGCGTGCCCCAGGTCGTGCGCGAAATGTCGCTCGAAGACATCCGACGCAATGCAGAGACACCGCCCAACGTCGTGGTTGTTGCGGACGACGAAGAGTCGGCTGCCACTATCGCGCACGGTCTCTTTGGCACGGACACCGCCGAACACGTCACCGTTGTCGCCCCCGGCGATCCACGCATCCTTGTCGCTGACGTCGTGATCCTTGCCACGCCCGGTATGGTCGAAGCCGTCGGAGAGGTCGTCGATGTGG
>CAYLJC010000647.1:0-1916 GCA_964383345.1 uncultured Akkermansia sp.
GTTCGTTGGCGCGGCGGCGGATGATCTCGAGGGCCTCGTCGGTGCCGTAGGGCAGCACGATCATGTGATCGACCGCCTGCCGGGGAATGCCGGGGGCGATGGGGAGGGAACGGATCGCGTCACCGCTGCCGACTCCTTTTACTAACACTTCGTCGAAATTGCCGTGGTAGTCCTTGGTGAACACGACGATCTTGTCGCGACCGGTCACGGTGCGGGCGAGGCGCATCGCGGCTTGGACGGCCTCGGAGCCCGTGTTGACGAAACTGGCCCGTTCGTTGCCGGTGATCTCACAGAAAAGTTTGGCGGCCTCCATCGCGGTGACGCATTGGGGACCGACCTCGACGCCGCGGTCGAGCTGGTCCTTGAGGGCTTCGGTGACGAAATCGGGCGAGTGGCCAAGAAAATTCGGACCGAAGCCGTTGAGCAGATCAATGTACTCGTTGCCATCGACATCGAGGAGGCGCGAGCCTTTCGATTTCCTGACGCAAATCTGGTAGATCATTTCCTTCCACCGGCGGTTGAAGCCCGATACGGTGCGCGGATCGGCGTGCCACTGCCGGTATTTTGTCGTGAGTTCCTTCGAGGTTCGGGTCCTCGCGATGTATTTTTCGATCAGTTCGTCGAGGTGACGCTGCTGACGATCGGTTAGGGGCTCGTCGAGCTTGCGGTTGATCGCGGTGGTCGGGGCCGAGACATCGGCGGCGGAGGCGCTCGGCCCGGCGACGGCGGGTCGAGCCGACGGGGCGGGTTCGAGTGGCTTGTCAGGGACGGTGGAAATGGCCATCGCCTGGTTCGATGCCGGAGCTCCGGGGAGAGCGGCCGGAACCGTGAGCGAGCCCCCTCGGAGCAAGGCGATCTGCTGCTGCATCAGGTCGAGTTGTCGGGCGATGACGGCTTCCATCGAGCCGTCGGCGGCGGGTGCGGCGGGGGGAGACGCGAAGGCGACCGGAGGTGCCACGAACGCCGTCGCGGTCTGCGGGGGCAAGGCCACCGGGACGGGTGCCGGAGCGGTTTCTTCCGCCGCTGCTGCGCGGTAGCGGTCCGCCGGGAGTTCCGCGTCGAGATGACCGACCATCGCGTCGATGCTGGAAAGTTCGCCCATGAGATCGCGCAGATTGATTTCCATCGCGAACTCCCCTTGCAGCGCCTTGCTCACTTGGGTCAGCAAGAGCGAGTCGAAACCCAGTTCGAGGAAAGAGGACTCACCGGCGAGTTCGTCTTCGGGGATGCTCGAGAGATCGGTGAGAACGGCTCGTATCGCCGTGGCGATAGTTCCCCGGCGGCAGGCGTCGGGGCGGCGGGAGGGTGCGGGGGTGCTCATGAGAGGAGAAGCGGAAAGAGGCTGTGGAAAGGGATGCGGGGGAAGGACGGGAGCGGGAGCGACGGGGGGAGGGGAGGATATTTCCGAGCGGACCAGAGGGTCGCCGTTGGGATCGTTCATCGGGGTCGCCTCGACCCAGTGGCGCTTTCTTTCAAAGGGATAGGTTGGGAGAATGACGCGCTTGCGGGTTTCTCCGGAGTAAAAGGACGTCCAATCGACCTCGACTCCGGCGGTCCAGAGTTTGCCGAGAGATTCGAGCATGTTGGCGTGATCGCATCCGGTCTCCTTGACGTGGCGGCAGGTCGAGAGGGTGATGTGTCCGGCTTTTCGATCGAGTGACTGGCGGGCCAACCCGGTGAGGGTTTGGCCGGGACCGACTTCGACAAACAACTGTGCGGGTTTTTCCGCCCCGAGCGTCACGAGGGAGCGGTGGAACCGCACCGGTTCGCGGAGGTGTTTCGCCCAATAGAACGGGTCGGTCGCCTCCTTTTCGGTGAGCCGTTGTCCGGTCACGGTCGAGAGGATGGGGAGGGACGGAGCGGCGAGCGCCATTCCCGAGAAAGTCTCCGCGAAACGCTCGATAACCGGATCCATC
>CAYLJC010000648.1:0-1900 GCA_964383345.1 uncultured Akkermansia sp.
GTCAATATCGGCGTCATCAACTGGCACGAGATGGTCGCGTTGGGCCTTGGGCGTCCCGAGAAGCACGCGCGCGTAGAGACATGTGGGGAGTTTTTCCAGTAACCGCTGGCGCGCGGCACGCAGGTTTTCCGTGAGAGAGAGAAATTCGCCGGGCGGCAGCTTCTTGCCGTCGGTCCACTCCCGGTAGCGTTTCGCCATGTCGTCGGCCGCCTTGCGCAGGCAAACCGCGGCCTCGTCGAGATTGTGCCCGTGAAGGTATTCCTCGGCTTTCTGAAGCTCGGTCTTCTCCTGCCGTCCCTCGATCTTCCCGGCAGCGCTACCTTTGAGGCGGAGGAAACACCAGTCCGGGTGGCTGGCCCCGAGTTTGCGTCTGAACTCGCGGAAGAAGCCGAGCTCGTGAGTGAGGATTATCTTCTGATATGCAGCGAACGTGTCGGAGAGCAGGATTTCGACGACCTTCATCCGGTTGCTCATGTCGAGGCTCACAAGGAGATCATCGAGGACGAGGAGCTTGAGATAACCGAGAGTCTTGAAGTAACTGAGGGAGGCCTCGCGTAGCGACTGGGTGACAAAGGCGGCGAGTGCAGTCTGGAGAGAAGTGCGGAGGGCTTCGGACATTGGGAAAGGGAAGGACCGATGAGCGATCAGAGGCCAGCGGTTAGATCGTGCAGATCCTGGGTAACGAGACCGGCCTGCTGGAGGCGGGCGCGGAGGTCGGGGGCAATCTCCGGCGCGATGGCGACATATTCGCGGCGCCAATCACGAAAACGGCCATGGGTCTGGATGAAAGCGTCTGCGCCAGATTGAAGACCGGAGAGGGATTCGAGGAGCTTGTCGGGATTGCGCCGGCAGGTGCCAAAGCGGATGCGGCGCTCGCTTTCGGCGACGGCAACGAGGTCGATTTCGACATCGCCCCGATCCCAATAGCCGCGGATGCGGTCGCTGAGGGGGAAATCGCCCAAACCCAGGCGACTGCGTTCCTCGTAGAGCTGCCCGGCCAGCGCTTCCAGAGCGAAACCTTCGACGGTCGCGAGGCGCTCGTCGGCCTGGGCGATAAGTTCATCTAGGGGCCGAAACGCCGTCGCGGAAACAGGACGCTGCAGGGCCGAAAGCCAGGCGCGGAGGAAATTGTCACGAATGTAGTAGCGCCCACTGCGGGCCTTGGGCGGGGCGAAGATGGGCAGCTTCCGCTCAATCATGCGGTAGCGCTCGGTCAGGATCTTCAGATAACCGCCGACCTGCTTCGCCTCGCCAGCCCGCGAGACCTGCGCGATGGCGGCCTCGATCTCGGCATTGGTGCAGCCGGGATTCTTGGCCAGATGCTGGAGCACCATGTCGTAGCGCCCGCGGAGTTCACGGAGAAACCAGTTATCGGCCTCCCCACGCAAGGGTGAGGAACTGGCGAAGAACAGGCGATGCAGCAGTTCCCGGCGATCCGCACCGAGGACGCCCTGTTCGAAGGCGTCGCGGTAGAACTTGGGCACGCCCTCGAAAAGATTCCATAGGAAAAGAAGGCGTTGCGGAGCGCGGTCGGCGTGGGCACGAAGAATCTCCAAGATCGAAGCGGTATCGAGATGTCCGAGGTCGAGGCGGTCGGTGGCGCGGTTGAAGAGCGGGGCATCCCGGTCCTCCAGCAGGGCAGTCATTTCCGCATGGAGGGAGCCGAGCACGATCAGTCCGCCGCTGATTTCCGAGGCCCGGGCGGCGAGGCGGTCCACCTCGGCCTGCAGCAGGGAGCAGAAATCCCCCAGCGGCTTGCGATGGAAATACTGGAACTCATCGATCGCCACGATGTGACCGGTCTCAGCCAACCGGCCAACGAGCTTGGCGAGCTCACCCAGATCGGAAACGCGCTCAGGCCGGCCAAATGTCTCGAGATACCCGTTGCAGGCAGCCACCA
>CAYLJC010000649.1:0-1897 GCA_964383345.1 uncultured Akkermansia sp.
GACGTGCGGATTCCATTGATCAGGACGATGTGCGGATGCGGGATCATGCCCGCCCATGCATGTCAAAACGCCAAAATTTCTCATTGCGCTGCGGCTCCACATCGGAAACCCTATCCACATGGAATCAAGCGAACGATGGGATCAATTGTGTGGCGGGCTTCAGGATATAATGGAGCGGGTGATTTTTGACTTCGAAGGTCGTTACGAGGCTCCTGAGGTCATCACCGAGTGGACTGCGCTCACGCGATTCTATTTCGCAGAAGAGGATAAGTATCGCAAGGAGGTGGATGAAGCTATTGAAGAAATCCTCAGCACGAATCTAGTCCCAAAAAACCTCTCAGCCCCCGTGAGGTTTTATCTTTGCAATCGGATCGAATGCGCCTGCGATTTTCTCGGCATGATTCAACCACCTCTCGCAGAACGATCTCCGATAAACGAAGTTCCGGGAAATTGGACTATCCAGGATACTGCGCGATGGCTCCTGAAAGACCTCTGGACGCGCCGATTTGATCACTGGCTGAAGCTTTCCGCCATTGGTTCAATGGGTCCTTTTGCTTTCTACGGCCTTGAGGCGGCGGACCCCAACGTTGTTGCTTAAAACCGGCAGATGCCCGGCGGGATTTCAATATTTTTTGATCTGCTTCTCCAACACATCCCCGAGCCACCGATCCCACTCCGGGCGGATCCATCGCCCCATGATCAGGCCCGGCGTAGCGCACAGCTCGCCGAAGAAAACCCCCTCCTCCGTCAGATACAAATCCACCCGCAGAAACGGCAGCGCGAACTGCCGCGCCAGCTTCTCCGCCGTCCGCCGCATCTGCGGCAGCGCCGCTGGCGGCAGCGACAGCGCCGCACCGTCCGGACGATGCACCCGGTCCACATCCGCGATGCTCCCGTCATGGAGCCAAAAATAGCGCACCTCCCGCAGCCTCTCCGACGGCCGCGAGAAATCGTGCCAGCACGTCTCCACAAACAGAGCCTCCCCGGCGAAACAATAGAACCGCACATCCATCGGCGGGCATCGTCCGTCCCAGCCCGTCAGCAACTCCTCGATCACCACCGCTGACGGATCGGGATACACCTCCATCCCCGCGCATCCGCTCCCCTCCGTTCGCTTCACCACACATGGACAGGTCGGCCCCAACAATCGCGCCACCCGCAGCCCCATCGACTGTGCCCACGCCTTCCCCACCCGCTTGTCGGCCACCCGGCGAGCCTCCGCCGTGCTCCACCATCCCGCCTCATAAACCTGTCGCCGCGTCCAGTGCGACCACGTTCCCGGCTCCGCCCATGACAGAGTATCGCTCATCCCTCCACCCCCTCCCATTCTCCTAGGCCTGCACGCCGCGCCGCCCCCACCAACTCCGCCCGATTCGCCACATACTCCAGCAGCGGGCGGTCAGACTGGCGCGGGATCGTCGGCTCCAGCCTCATCGGCGACGCCCCGAGGAACGCCACCGCCTCCGCCATGCTCCCCTCCCAATCCGCGATCACATCCTCATACGAAACCTCCAGCGACCTCGCGCCCCACTTCCCTATCCGCTCCCGCCACGTCGCTTGGAGCATCCGCAGATCCATCGCCGCCCGCACCGCTTCCTTTGTCGGCACCCGCACCGGTGCCGCGTCATAGCGCGCATCGATCCATTCTCCCTGCCGACGAGCCAAGACCCCGCTGATAACCGCATCCAGCACCCGCGTCCTCACCAGGTGGATCACCCGCCAGCCTCGGCTCACCGCCCACTCCACACACTCCCTCGCCGAAAAAGAAAATGACTCGCTCCCGATCTTATACTGCATCCGGAAACCCGTGATTCCCATCGCCTCCGCCAGTGGACCATCCTCCGAATCCACCCATTCCGAAACCCCTATCGGACGCACGAAATCCGCGAAAACAAAC
>CAYLJC010000650.1:0-1870 GCA_964383345.1 uncultured Akkermansia sp.
GCTTTTTCGGCCAGGATGAGATCTACCGCGAGCGGCCCCAGGTCATCGTCCTCACCGAAGTGCTTCCCGACTCGACCAACACCCACCTACAGGACTACGTGCATCGCGTTGTCGATTCGATCAACGGGAAAAAAATCACTCTGCTCCAGGACGTTCACGATGCCCTCCATGGAGATTTTCACGAGGAAGGCCACGAGGAATTTCACGTGATCCGGCTGGAGGGGGAAACCCGCCCCCTCGTCCTGCGGCGCAAGGAGGCCCTCCTCGCCCACGAGCGCATCGTCGCCCAGTACAACGTAAGTTCCGACCATTTCATCGAGCGGCCCGAGATTCTCGAACTCGAGGATCTCATCCAGGTCGGGAAAGAAAAGGACGACGCCGCCGCAGAGGGAGAGGGTAAAGAACCCGGCGTGGAGGAATCCGACCCGGACAACCCGGACCAAGGCCGCGACAAGTCTTCCACCACGCCCGCCCCTGCCAAAAAAGCCGCCTGATGTCCACTGCGGCGGTGCCGCCTCCGTTGCGTTTCCGCTCCCCCTCCGTCCTTCCTTTTTCTTCCCGCCCTCAGATCCCCATGTCACGCTTTCGACCCCGCCTTTTGCCCGTCTTTCTCGCGATGGCGTTCCTCCCGGCCCTTGCCGTCCCGCCCGCGGCGGCGCAGGAATCCAGCCCGGCGAATTCCATCGTGCGCGTCAACGCCACCCTGCAGGACTACTCCTTCCTCCGTCCCTGGGAAAAAGGCGCCCCCACGCCGCGGCGTGGTCTCGGTGCGGTCCTCGAAGGCAATCGCGTGCTTGTCACCGCCGAGATGTGCGTCAACGCCACCTTCCTCGAACTCGAGCATCCCTCGAGCGGAGCACGCATCGCCGCGAGGATCGCGGGAATCGACTACGAGGTGAACCTCGCCGTCCTCGTCCCGGCGGACGGCAATTCCCGCGTTTTCGAAGGTCTCCATCCCCTGGAAATCGACGAATCGGTCAAGGCCGGAGACACCCTCAGTGTCTGGCAGGTCGAGGACAACGGCGACGGAGTCTCCACAGACGTCGAGGTGTTGCGGGTCGATGTGGGACGGTATTTCATCCCCGGTTCGGTGTTTCTCCTCTACCAGGTGAAGGGTTCCCTCCAGGCGCGGGTCAACAGCTTCACCCTCCCGGTGGTGAAGGACGGCAAACTCGCCGGTATGCTCCTGAGCTATTCGTCGAAGGAACAGACCGCCGGGGTGCTCCCTTCGCCCATCATCCGCGCCTTTCTCGACGATCTCGATGACGGCACCTATGAGGGATTTCCCAATCTGGGCATCGCCTTCGCCCAGACCCTCGACGAGACTTTCCGTGAATTCACCGGCATCCAGGACCGGGAAGGCGGCATCTTCGTGCGCGAGATCGCCCGGGAAGGATCGGCTGACAAGGCGGGAATCAAAGAAGGGGACGTGATCCTCTCCATCGCCGGCCAATCGGTCGACTCGCGCGGGAACTACACCCACCCGGACTACGGCAAGCTCAGCTTTTCCCACCTCGTGCGCGGCGGTGCCAAGGTCGGGGACAAAATCACCCTCGACATCATCCGCGACAAGGAGCTGACGACCGTTGAAGTCGAACTCACCCGCAAATTGCCAACCGACTACCTCGTCGATCCCTACATGTTCGACCGGGGACCGAAATATCTCATTTTCGGCGGACTCATTTTTCAGGAGCTGACCCTGCCCTACTTGCAGAGCTGGGGAGAGGAATGGACCAAGCGGGCTCCCTTCAAGCTCGTTCACGCCAACGCCAACCCCCTTCCTCTCGAGGACGAGGGGCGCGAGAAGCTCGTCTTCCTCAGCAATGTTTTGAAAACACCCAGCACCCTGGGCTACGAGGGAATCAGTTCG
>CAYLJC010000651.1:0-1868 GCA_964383345.1 uncultured Akkermansia sp.
CAAGAACATCGGTGACCGGCCGGACTGCAGCGATCACCAGGGGACGGTTGGCCGCGTCGTGGACCTCGATCTCGGGGTCGATACCCAAGAGCGAGAACATCGTGGCCGCCAGATCGTCGGGACGGACCAGATCGCGGGCTGCTCGGCGAGGATGCGGAGGAGGGGATGCTCCTTCCAGAAATCGTTGAGTCCGTCAAATCCGGCGAACAGTTTGCCCATGGGTCCCTTGTCGAGGGCGAGGGTGCTGGCGTTGACGATGGTCGCGGAGAGCAGGGCGGAGAGTCCGCCGACCAGCATCCCGGTGGCGGCACCCTTCATTGTCATGCCACGCCACCACACACTCATGAAGAGGAGCGGGAAATAACTCGCCGCCGCGATGGCGAAGGCCTGGCCGACCATGAAGTTGATCTCCAGCGGCTCGACGAGGGCACCGAGGATCACGGACACCCCGCCGACAAAAATCGCGGACCACTTGAACATTCTGAGACGCTGCTCCGGCGTCGAGGCGGGGCGCAGAATACGACCGTAAACATCGTGGGCGAGAGCTCCGGTCATGGACACGAGCAGCCCGGAAAAAGTGCTCATGAAAGCGGCGAAAGCGCCCGCGCAGGTGATGCCGCTGAGAATGGAGCCGAGCATGCCGTATTTTTCCCGGATGAGAATGGGGAGTTCGAGAACCACTTTGTCCGGTCCCTTCGATCCGGTCGCCTCATACAATTCGGGCAGGAAGTTGCGCCCCACGACTCCGAAGACGGGTGGGAAGACGTAGAAAATCCCGATGAGGATCATGACCCACATCGTTGTCCTCTTTGCCGCCCCGCCGTCGGGATTGGTGTAAAAACGGACGAGAATATGGGGGAGACCGGCGGTGCCGCAGACGAGGGCCACGATGAGCGAAAAAGTGTAGAGGAGCGAGAGGGGTTTGGTTTCTTCGAGAGAGAGACCGGCGGCCTCGGCGGCCTTGGAAGTGAGAGGGCCGAAAGGCGAAATCCAGTCCTCATCGGTGGGAGCGGCCGCAGGCAGGTCGACCCGCTGCGGAGCCTTGTCACTCCCGGGGGCAACCGTTTCCACGATGGCCGGCGGACTCGCGACCTCGGTGTGCGATTGGTTGATCGAGAGATTTTTTCCATAACCGCCGTAGACCGAGAGCAGCACAAAGATGGGCACCGAGATGGCGAACATCTTGATCCAGTACTGCACCGCCTGCACCAGGGTGATGCCCTTCATGCCGCCGAGGGCGACATTCAGGGTGATGACCGCTCCGACGAGGGCGACACCGACCCAGTAGGGCAGGCCGGGGAAGATGTAGGCGAGGGTGGTGCCGGCGCCTTTCATCTGCGGCATGGTGTAGAAAAAGCCGATGAAGAGGACAAAACAGACCGCGATCTTGCGGAAGGCGGGGGAGTCGTAGCGCCCCTCGGCGAAGTCGGGGATGGTGTAGGCTCCGAAACGACGCAGCGGTCCGGCGATGAAGAGGAGGAGGAAAAGGTAGCCGCAGGCGTAACAAACAGGGTACCACAGCGCATCATACCCTGATAGCATGACCATGCCGGCGATGCCCATGAAACTCGCCGCGCTGAGGTATTCCCCGGAGATGGCGGAGGCGTTCCAGCCGACCGAGACGGAGCGTCCCGCGACAAAAAAGTCGGAGGCGGATTTGGAGGTTTTGGCGGAGCGGAACCCCATCCATATCGTCACGACGACGGTGATGGCGGAGAAAGCGAGGATCCAGAAGTCGAAAGAAGCGGGCTCAGGCATACGAAAAAGGGGTGGGGATAAGAGAAGGGGGGATCAGGCTTCGGCGTCGCCGTTTCGTTTGGCATTGCCGTCGGCGGCGAGATGAACCTCGGCTTCCTCGAGAGCCATGG
>CAYLJC010000652.1:0-1863 GCA_964383345.1 uncultured Akkermansia sp.
GCCGCCGGTCATCGTGAAATACTTCGGCAGCCATCCGCGATGCCACGCGCCCTTCTGCAATTCCTCCCGGTCATCCGGATGAGCGATCTCCACGAGACGCGCGACCCGCTCGCGAATGCTGCGTCCGAAAATGCTCGCCACCCCGTATTCCGTCACCACATGATGGATGTCGCTGCGCCCGGTGCTGACCCCGCTGCCCGGCGCCAGATCCGCGACGATGCGCGGGCGTTGCCCGTCGTCCGAGCGGGAGGTCAGCACGACGACCGGCTGGCCGTCCCGGCTGCCACCCGCCCCGCGGATGAAATCCTGCATCGAGCCGACCCCTCCGTAAAAGTGGTGTCCGCTCGAATCACGCACCACCTGCCCGGTCAGATCAATCTGCCTCGCCCCGTTGATCGCGACCATGCGATCATTGCGGGCGATGCGCGAAGGCGCGTTGACCCAGTCACTCGGATGAAGTTCCAAATCCCGATTTCCGCCCACAAATTCGTAGAGCTCGCGGCTGCCGAGCACATGACTGACGATCGTTTTCCCCGGGCGATAGGATTTGCGGGAATTGTCCACCACTCCGCTGCGGATCAACTCCATCAGAGCGTCGTTCAGCATGCCACTGTGAATCCCGAGATGCCGGTGCTGGTGCAGGGCGCGGACGACCGCCTCGGGGCTGTTGCCCAAGCCCACCTGAATCGTCGATCCGTCCTCGATCAGTTGGGCCGCATATCGCCCGAGGAGCTCGTGGCGTGCGTCGAGCGACGGGCTTTTCGCCTCGGGCAGGGCTTCGTCGCATTCCAGAAAATAATCGATCCGCGAGGTCGCGAGCAGGGTGTCCCCACCCGTCCTCGGCATCCGTCGGTTGATCTGCGCGATCACCAGCCCTGCGGACTCCACCGCCGCCCGCACCACATCGACACTGACCCCCAGCGAGCATTGCCCGTCCGCGTCCGGCGGACTCACCGAGATCAGCGCGACATCGAGCCGCAGCGGTCCCTCCCTGAACAACCGCGGCAGCACCGACATCGGGCACGGCGTATAATCCGCCTGCCCGCGACCGACCGCATCACTCACCACCGGACTCAGGAAAAAGGAATTGGTCCGCACCACCGACTCGTATTTTTCCGCAATCCACGGAGACTCCCCCAAGGCGTGGCCATGGACGAGCTCCACATCCGTCAACCGATCCGCCCACGCCAGCATCGAGCGGACCAGAGCCTGCGGCACCGACGCACCTCCCCCGAGGAAGACCCGGCTGCCCGGCCGCACCAGTTTCGGCCAATCGTTTTCAGGCAAGACTTTCACGGAGGGAAAATGGCACAGGGAAGAGGGCAAGGGAAGGCAAAGAAAAAGGAACGAGAAATGCGGGGTAATCCCTGAAAAGCGAAACCGCAAAAAAGCCAACCGCTAAATCGTCGCTCGCCCCCTCTTCCATTCCGCGCTGGATTCTTGCTTCCGTTTTCTTTACACTACCGACAACTCCCACTCCTCTCCTCCTCGTGAATCCGGAAACTTACCTCCGCCCGGGCCTCGCCCTGGCCATCGGACTGCTCATCGGCCTGCAGCGCGAGCGGGACAAAAGAGGGCCGGCGGGAATCCGCACTTTCGCCCTCATCGCGCTCTCGGGCTACCTCATCGGCCTGATCGGGATCAGCTTCGGCGGGTGGGTCGTTTTTGCCGGGATCCTGTTTCTCTCCGCCACTCTCTTCGCCGAAAACATCCTCAAGGCCCGTCAGGATCCCCCACTGAACAGCGGTGCCACCACCGAGATCGCCGCCCTGCTCGTGTTCGGGATAGGAATCTATCTCTCGGACTTCGACCACGAGAGATCGCCGGCAGTGCTCTTCGCGGGGGTCACCGCACTGCTCTTGT
>CAYLJC010000653.1:0-1860 GCA_964383345.1 uncultured Akkermansia sp.
GCAAGGCCTGGGTGAGGCTGCGCATGTTGGGCGAGGGATTGACCCAGGGCAGACCGGTCTCGTCGAAGCGCATCCCGGGCGACCAGCCCTCGATCCGGATGACCTGGAGTTCGGCTCCGATTTTGCGCTCCGCGTTGAAAAGTCCCGCGAGTTCCCCGACGGTCATGCCGTGCTGCACCGGGATGTCGTGAAAGGCGACGAAGTCATTCCCTTCGCCCTTGCGCACGGGACCGTCGACGAGGACCCCGCCGATGGGATTGACCCGGTCGAGGACCACGAAGGGGATGCCCGCCTCTTTGGCCGCCTCCAGGGCGAGGCCCATCGTCGAGACGTAGGTGTAAAAGCGGCAGCCGATGTCCTGGATGTCGAAGACGAGGGCGTCGAGTCCCTCCAGTTGCTCCGGGTTGGGTTTGCGCGTCTCGCTTTGGTAGAGGCTGTAGACCGGCAAGCCGGTGGCGGCGTCGTGTCCGTCGTCGATGGAGTCGGCCTCGCTGACACCCCGGATACCGTGTTCGGGGGAAAAGAGGGCGACCAGTTCGACGTTCGGCGCTCCGGCGAGCAGGTCGATGGTGGAGCGGCGTTGGCGATTGATGCCGGTGTGATTGGTGATGAGCCCGATCTTTTTTCCGGCGAGCGGAGCGAAGCCGTTTTGTTCGAGCACGTCGATGCCGTTGCGCACCACGACGGGATCTCCCGCCGCGGTGGCTGCCGTTTCAGAAGGTTCGGAGGATTCGGAGCGGCGTTCGATGTGGCTGAGAGGGATCGTTTTGGTGTATCCGACCGCTTCGGCGGCGAGGGTGCCCACTTGGATGCGGAGCGGCTTGATCCGCCCTTCCTCGGAGGGGTGGTTGCGATTGGAGAGAAGAATCAGGAAGGTCTTCGAAGCGGGATCGACCCAGATCGAGGTGCCGGTCCAGCCCGTGTGTCCGTAGCCCTCCTTCGGAAACTTTTCGCCGCGCTGGCTGGAGAAGCGCGAGTGGATGTCCCAGCCGAGCCCGCGTTTTGTCTCCATCGAAGCGGGGAGCTGGTTTTTGGTGGCCTTTTCCACGGTCTCGGCACCGAGCATGGAACCGCCTCCCTCGAGCCAGGTGCGCACGTAGGTGGCGACGTCTTTGGCGCTGGAGAAAAGCCCGGCATGTCCCGCGACGCCCTCCATGCGGCGGGCGGTGGGATCGTGGACCTGTCCCCGGAGGAGCCCATATCCCTCCACCACCGTGGTCGGCGCGATGCGACGGTGACTCGTGGCGGCGGGGAGGAAAGTCGTATCCGTCATCCCGAGCGGTTCGAAAAAATGGGTCCGGACAAATCGGTCGAGGCGCTGTCCGGAGACGCGGGCGACGATTTCCCCGAGGAGGATGAAATTCACATCGCTGTAGCGGAAACGGGTTCCCGGTTTTTCGATGAGACCGACGGTGGCGGCGCGGCGGACGCCTTCCCGGTGTCCCCAGAAATCCCCCTCGCTCAGAAATATCCCCGGCGGCAGTCCGCTCTGATGGGTGAGGAGATGGCGGACGGTGATTTTTTCCCTGTCCTCGGGTGTCACCGGGGAGTCGCCCGCGTCATCCGATTCGTTCGCGTCATCCGATTCGTTCGCCTCGGGACGCACGCCGCCGGAGAGAAATTCGGGGATGTGCCGGGAGACGGGGTCGTCGAGATCGAGCCGTCCCTCTTCGAGCAGCTTCAAAATCGCCGGGGTGGTGGCCATCACCTTGGTGAGACTGGCCACGTCAAAGATCGTGTCCCCGGTCATCGCCTCGGACCCGGGGACGACGAGCCGACGCCCGTAGGCCTTGTGGTGGATCTCTCCCTTGCTCTCCAGCCAGAGAACCGCACCGGGGATGTCACCGTTGTCGATGGCGG
>CAYLJC010000654.1:0-1854 GCA_964383345.1 uncultured Akkermansia sp.
CCACGCACTTCGCCCGGACGCCGTTTCAGAATGATGAGCGAGATATTCACCACGGTGAAAACCATGAGCAGCAGCAGCACGGTGGATTCGGCGAGCTGCTTCACGCTGCCGCTCAGAATCAGGGCGGACACGATCACAAAGAGGATCAGGATGGCGATGTGCGGGGTGCGTCTCGTCTTGTGGATGCGACCGATCAGCGCCGGGAGGAGGCCCTGGCGACTCATCCCGTAGAGCAAGCGGGAACCCATGATGTAGTTGAGCAAAGCCGTGTTCCCGACGGCAAAAAGGGTGATGACGGTGTAGATACTGTCGATATTGGTGAACCACAGAGCCGCCACCTTCGCCACCTCCCGGAGCGGAGCCGGATTTTTGGCGAGATCGGCCCAGGGAATCACCGAGACCGCCGTGATCGCCACGGCCATGTAAATGAGGGTGGCGGCCACCATCGCTCCGATCAGTCCGAGAGGAACATCGCGCGCGGGATTTTTCACCTCCTCGCTGACATTGAGAATGTCTTCAAAACCGATGAAAGAAAAGAACATCAGGACCGCGCCCTGGAGGATCAGCATCATGGGAATCGCCGACGTGCCGCCAGCGGCGCGGGCCGGTGTCTCGAAATAGTCGACCCTGCCCCAGAATTTCATTCCCACCGCAATGATGAACAAAAGTCCGGCCGCCTCGATCAGGGTGCAGAGAATGTTCAGCCACATGCTCTCGCGAATGCCGCGGAAAATGACCAGCCCGACAAGCACGACGATGCCGATCGCAACCAGTTTCACCGGGAGATCGAGTCCGAATTCCTGCCCGATCGTTTCGGCCATGGCCTGCGCTCCCGTCGCCATGCTCGTGAGTCCGCTCATCATCACACAAAGGCCCACCACGTAACTGAGCCAGGGGCGTCCGAGGGCGCGCTGCGTCACGTAGGCCGCCCCGCCCGCTTTCGGGTAGCGGCTCCCGACGCAGGCGTAGGAGAGGCCGGTGAGGAGCGCCACCACCATCGCGGCGAGAAAGGCGAGCCAGACCGCGTTGCCCAGGCTGTCCGCCGCCCGCCCCACGAGGGCGTAGATGCCGGCGCCGAGCATCGCCCCCAAACCGTAGAGGCCGATCTGCCAGGGACCGAGTGTTTTTCGTAGTTCGTATTCTTCGTCTTTCATGGTCGCTGGGCTCTTTTGGTTTCACTGCGGGCGGTAAATGCTCACCTTGGCAGGGGGGAAGTTTGACCAGACGATACGAGAATCAACCGCACGAAAACTTTTGTCCGGGGCACGCCCGTTGGCGATATGATAGGAAAATTGCACCCAGGGAGCACCGGGAAGGAGCAATTTTGAAATCTGGGCCGCCAGTATCCCGACCTGGCCCGGCCCGAAGACCTTGAGTGGCAGGCTCGAAATCACCGCGCCAAAACGTTCCTCCCCGAAGATCTCCTCCAAACGGAGCGCATCACCCGCGATGATGCGGCTGCCGGGATAGCGACCGCTGAGATACGCGACGAGGGCGGCGGACTTCTCCACCGCGACCAGTCTTTCTTCGGGCAATCCGGCGGCGATGAGTTCGTCCGTGACAAAGCCCGTGCCGGGGCCGAGTTCCAGAATGGGAGCCTCCGTTTCCGCGGGCAGGCAAGCGGCCATGACTCGTCCCAGCGCGGGTGAACTGGGCCAGATCGCCCCGATCTGGAGGGGGGTTCGGGCCATTTCACTGAGAAAGAGCCGGAGGGAAGGACGTGCTAACATAAGAAAAAAGAAAGGCTGGAAACGACGTTCCCGAAAATTTTGCCACAAAAAGTCGTAACACTTTCGTCTGCAAGCGGCAATTTCAAGGGATCTCGAAAAACCTCCCTGCGCCGCGAGGCTGGCG
>CAYLJC010000655.1:0-1851 GCA_964383345.1 uncultured Akkermansia sp.
AAGCAGGCACCATAGCGATGGGGGGACTTGCGGCGCGGACCAAACTTCCTCGGGATCATGAATCACCCTATACGGGAAACGGGAGAGACCGCAATCAAAAATCCTGTCAAACCACGATTTTGAATCTGGTTTTCGTTATCCTCACAGGGGTTGAATCATGCGCCGCCAGAGAGGATCGAGATGAAGAGTGATCAGTTGGGTCACCTTTTCCGCCTGGGGCGTGGCATCGAATTCACGTAGCGTGATCTCGGCTGCGTAGAGCATGGCGAGTTCGTGGTCGTTCATTTCGATGATGTCGATGTGTGTGCGAATCACGGCGGGGCTGAATCCGAAGCGGGAGAAAAGCGCGGGATCAAAGGGTTCGGAGTGATGCGAGAAAGCCGCGATTTTTTCCTGTCGGTTGGAGGCGAGAGACTGCTGCAGCAAGTGGTTCCAGAAATAGGAATTGCGGGGCGATTCGAATCCTGTGAGGACGGATTGGCCCCGCACGTTCCAGCGCAGGCAGCAACTGCGACTTCCGGGGTAGCGTTCCTCCTGCTGCCCGAGGGCGGCGTGTTGGCGGCCCACCGTGCGGATGAAGCCTTCGAGACGTTCCAGATTCAGCGTCAGGGCCGGTCCGGAGAGGAATTCTTTCTCGCGCTGAGCTAGGATTTGTTCGAGCGTGGCACGGGTGAGAGGGCGAGCCAGGCGGGTTGGAGCGGGAGGGGTGTCCGTCGGCGCGTCGGAGTCGATGCGAGGGGCGGGAAATCCGAAAGCAGGCGTGGCCGGCTCCCGGGGATCCGGACGGAGGGGAGGCGAGGCGGGGGAAGGTGTCGTCCCGCTGGTCTCCCCGGCCGGGCGCGTCGCGGCGGCGGGTTGGGGTTGGGGGGCGGCGGAGGCGGAGGAAAGTGGCGCAGACTCACTCGTGAGCGTCTCGGGAGATTCGCTCATGACGGTCTTTCCCGAGCCGCGTATGTCATTGATGATTGAGTCGATCCCGGCCAGATCGCCCTCCCTGACACGCGGAGAAATGTCCGGGAACGGAGTGTCCCGAACCGGTTCCCGAGTCGCTGCCGGAGAGGCGGATCTCTGCCCGGTGTCTTGTCGGCAGGGAGGCGGGGTCGGGGGGAGGGGAGCCGCCGACGCGACGGAGGAGCGGTTCTCCTCCAGGGGGGCGCAATATTCGATCTCGTCCGCAGGGTGGTCGGTCGGTTCGTCGGCGTTCACGGGCGGGGTTTCCGTCTGTTCCTCGACGGACTCCCGCAGATAGTTGGCGGCTTCCCTCGACCAGAGGGTCCCGGCCTGACGCAGGACGGCGCGAGGGGAGAGGGGGGTCCCGGCATCGCCCCAGAGATGATCGTCGCCGAGGCGTCGGACGAAGCGGTTCGCAGCGGACTCCGAGAGAGAGGTGCGGCGCAGCCGGGTTCTCACCAGATCGGCGGCGAGTTCGGGGGGGATGGAGTCCAGGCGGGCGGTCTCGGTGGTAAGGCGGTCCCGCCAGGCCGAGGGAAGGCGCGTTTCAAACACCGAGTGCCAGACATCTTCGTTGAGGCAGACGAGCGTGACCGAGCGGGAGACATTTTCGCGGATCCCGTTGACGATATCGGTGATATCCATGCCCGCGCTTTCCGATGCGAAAAATCCATCGAGACCGTCGGCCACGATCATGACCGGACGATAATCGGTGGTGAGGCGCAGCAGTTGGAGCAGGCGTTCGCGGGCTTCGCCATTGGAAAGACCGCGGAGCCGGTCGAGCGCGTTTTCCTCCCGAAGATTGAAATCGACGAAAACATGCGTCCAGAATCCCAGTTCGGACCGGCCCATTCCGAGCTTGCGGGAAAAGTCCGGGTCGACGAGTCGGACGAGGTCGTG
>CAYLJC010000656.1:0-1851 GCA_964383345.1 uncultured Akkermansia sp.
TCCTCATACCACACCTGCAGCGCGGTGCGGTTGTCGTCTTCCTCCAGTTTCGGGTAGTCGCGGCCGAGTTCCTTTTTCGCCGCCTCAAGGTAGTTGTCCGAGAGGTAGCGGAGGAAGAGGAAAGACAGCATGTAGTCGCGGAAGTCGTCCGCGCTCATCGCGCCGCGCAGTTGGTCGGCGATGTTCCACAGCGTCCTGCCGAGTTGTTTCTGGTCGTGTTGAGTCATGAAAATCAGGTGTTGGGTCTGCGTTTGATTCGCTCTTCAAGCGCCTCTAAATCCGCTTCGTCCGCTCGGTCGGCTTCGAGGGCTTCGTGACGCTTCCGGCGCTGGTCGAAATCGAGGTAGAGCTCGGAGGTTCGGTTCTCCATTTGCTGGTGGCTGATGGATCCCGCGTGGTCGAGGAGCGGAAAACCGTTGGAGGAGATGATCTGATCGACGTTCTCCTTCCAAAACGTCATGCGGGTCTCCTGCCGTCCCTTGGCACGAAGTTCGGCGGTTTCCAGGAAGATGACGACGAGTCGGTTCAGGGTGTCGATCTCGTCCTCGGTGAGGTAGTTCTTGGCCACCAGAATGTCCGCCTTGCGCACCTTGGCGCCCTTCCACGTCAGGAGTCCGAAATGCGGATCTTGGGGATTGGCCCGTGCCGTGATCAGCTCGGCGGCTGTCTTCCGCGTGACGGCATAGAGGAGAATGTTCTGCACGGTGGCGAAAAACTGCTGGGTCGCCCGGTCGCTCTTGTCGTAATCCGAGCTGAGCGCGAAAAGATCCCGCACTTTCTGGTAGAATCGCTTCTCCGAGGCCCGGATATCGCGGATGCGCTCCAGCATCTCGTCGAAATGGTCCGGTCGGCCGTCGGGGTTCTTCAGCCGCTCGTCGTCCATCACAAAGCCCTTGAGCAGGTATTCCTTGAGCACCGTCGATGCCCAGCGCCGGAACTGGCTCCCGCGCGGCGAGCGGACGCGGTAGCCTACGGCGAGAATGGCATCGAGATTGTATTGGGTCAGCGGGCGGCGGACCTCCCGCTCGCCCTCCGTTTGAACTACCGAGGATTCCTCGGTAGTTGCCTCCCGCACCAGCTCCCCGTCCGCGTAGAGGTTCTTGAGGTGGAGGCCGATGTTGTCCTGGCTGACATCGAACAGCTCCGCCATCTGGCGCTGGGAAAGCCACACGGTCTCCCGGTCGGCCCGGAGCTGGATTTGCGTCCTGCCGTCTTCGGTGGTGTAGAGAATCAGCATCAGACAGGGGTGGCCGGGGTTGCGGGGGTGCCGAGGATTTCGGGCAAGTCGAATTGGAAGCGGGTGATGAAATCGTTGAGGATCTGGCGGAAGAGAGTCTTGTTGTCCTCGCCCATCAGGGTCGGCTCGTGGATGGCGTATCTCCCGTGACTGAGAAGGTTCAGGGCCCGGTTGAAGAGCGCCCGGTTCTCGTCGTTGTCGAGGGCCTGGAGGCAGAAATCGATGTCCGGGTGGCCGAAGAAGGAGGCGGTCTTCTCCATGATGCTGCGCAGGGCATTGAAGTGGAAGGTGTAGAGGGTGCCGGTGTCGGGATCGGCCGCCTTCTGGAGTTCGGCAAGCGTCGCGACGTGGTGAAAGAATGGGGTGTCCTCGGTGGCGCGGAGGGTGTAACGGCCTTCGCTGTTGGGGCGGTGGAGAAAGTAGCGCTTGGACTTCACTTTAGGTTGCCCATCCCTCGACCTGCCGAGCTCATTGCACATCACGTTGAAGAACAGGGCGTGATGGGACGAGAAGATGACCTTGATGGGGGCGGGATCACCATTCGCGTCCGTCCGGCTGGCGGCGCGGCGGAGGAGCTTGGCGAGGTCGCAGGCCACCGCGATGGCGTTGTTGTC
>CAYLJC010000657.1:0-1843 GCA_964383345.1 uncultured Akkermansia sp.
ATTTGCGGGGCTCAATTCCTTTTTCTCAAATGGGGGCGGCGACGAGGACTCTGCGTTGGCTCAGGGTGGTATTTTTATTTTTGAAGGTCGGAAGTAAGGGGCGCTGGGCGGGGACGCAAGGGGGAACTGCGTGGGGACGGGGGGGAAAGCGGGGGCTTCCGCGCCCGCAGGCCGGTCCGCCTCTGCGGAATGAGCTTGAGAATTGTGGGAGGACGGCAATCTTGGATCGAGAAATGACTCCCTCCCCTTTTCTCGAAACGTTCCCGGCCCTGAGTGCGCTGGCGGGACTGGTGCATGGTTTTACCCTGCGCTCGCCGGAGGTTGATGTGGCGACGGAACGCGAGGAGGCGCTCGCGAGATTGCGGCCTTTTTTGGAAAAACAACTCGCTCTGGCCGGGGTCGCCCGGGAACATCTCGCCACCGGGGAGCAGGTCCATGGCGCCGGGGTCGCGGTGATCGATGGCGGGAAACCGGGGGCGTTTCATTTTGCCGGGACCGACGGACTTGTCACCGGAACGCCCGGCCAGTTTCTCGGAGTGTATGTCGCGGACTGCGGGGCCGTTCTCATCGCGGATCCGGTGCGGCGGGTCTGCGCGGCGGTTCATTCGGGCAAAGTCGGCACCTCGCTCGGTATCGCACCGGCGGCGATCCTGACGATGAGGGAGCGATACGGATCGGCTCCGGCGGATCTGGTCGTCCAGATCGCTCCCTGCATCCGCCCGCCCGCCTACGAGGTCGACTTTGCCGCGGCCATCGTGCACGATTGTGCGGAGGCCGGAGTGCCCTCGGACCGCATCGTCGATTGCGGCACCTGCACGAGTCGCGATCTCTCGCGCTATTACAGCTACCGTGTCGAAAAGGGAAAGACGGGGCGCCATTTTGCGTTTATCGGTTGGGAAAGCATCTGATGTCTCTCCGGATATGCCTTTTTCCTCCCCCTCCTCCGTGTCCCTCCTGCCTCTGACCGCCCTGCTCCTGGCGCTGTTTTTCCCGCATGGCGAAAGCCGCGGACAGGAAAACCCCGGCGCTCCGCCGCAGCAAGGACACCTTCCCGATCCCAATGATTTTTCCGGGAGCGACAATGAGAAAATCCGGGCGGCGATCGCGGCCGCGCAGAAGACCGGAGGCATCGTTCGCCTCCCCGCCCGGATACCTGACGACACCTCCGGGCGCTCACATTGGCTGCTGGACGAGGCGATTCTTCTGCCGGGCGGCACCACCCTCCTCCTGGAGAACTGTCGCCTCAAACTCTCGGACCGGTGCCGCGACAATTTCATCCGCAGCGCCAACTGTGGGATCGGCATCCCGACCATCATGAAGCTGCGCGGCATCCACATTATCGGCATTGGCGAAGTGGTGCTGGAAGGTGCCGACCGCCCCCGCGCGACCGGGGATTCCGCCAAAACCCTGGGAGAGCGGACCTACGGCACCGATGCGGGCAAACCCGGTGAAAGCCAAACCGGAGACTGGCGCAATATCGGGATTCTCCTCGCCGAGGTGGAGGATTTTTCCATCCGCAATCTCCGCCTGAAGGACTACCATGCCTGGGGTGTTTCGTTGGAGCACTGCAGTTCCGGGACGGTCGCCGACCTGCGTTTTGACGCCAAAAACGGGCGCACCATCGACGGGAAATTCGAACGATTCCTCAATCAGGACGGTCTCGATTTGCGCAAGGGCTGTCGCGACATCACCATCGAAAACATCAGCGGACGCAGCGGGGATGATCTCATCGCCCTCACCGGCATCCGCCGGGAGGGAGGCCGGGCGGGCACCTTGGAATCCACCATGGTGGGCGGGAGCGGTCCGCGCGGGAGCGACGACGACATGCGCAACATCATCATCC
>CAYLJC010000658.1:0-1827 GCA_964383345.1 uncultured Akkermansia sp.
GGTTTCTCCTGTCCCTGCTTCAGGATGACAGTTCCGGCGCGGCGCTGCTGGAGCGGGTCAAAAAAACTTTCGCGGCGCTCGGCGGGAAGGATTGGAACCTCGCCCTTCGCGATGGTTATGCCAAGGAAATCAAGCGGGAAGCCGGTGCCTTCACCGGGGATCCCGCGGCCCAGCAGGCAGCTTTGTCCAAGGCGAGAATTCCCGATTTTCCCCACGCGAAAGGGCTGGAAGTGGCCCTCACGCTCAGCAGTGCGACCTACGACGGACGTTTTGTGAACAACGGATGGCTGCAGGAAGCGGCGGATCCGATCACCAAACTCACATGGGACAACGCCGCACTCGTCAGCTTCTCGACCGCCGCCGAATTCGGATGGGAGGACGGGGATCTCGTGGAGTTCACGGTGGGAAATCGCCGGGTCACCGCTCCGGTGCTCCGGTCGCCGGGTCAGGCGGATTTTTCGGTCAGTCTGACGGTGGGATACTACGGTGATCTCGCCACCGACACGGTCAGCAAGGGGGTGGGTTTCAACGCCTACCCGTTGCTCACCACCGCGCAACCCTATGTCGTCAGCGGTGTCCTCGCCAGTCCGCTCGGCCGGAAACATCCGCTCGCGCTGACGGCGGAGCACTACAGCATGGAGGGACGCGCCATCGCCCGCGAAGGTACCGTCGACATGCTGAAAGCGAAGCCCGATTTCGCGCAAAGCCAGGGGATGGATTCGCACATTCCCGAGAACATCCCCCTCTACGAAGGTCCCGATTACATGGGGACGGAGGACAGATCGACGACTTTCATCAGTCCGATCCCGGGACATGAGTTCCACGTGGACCCGCATCATCAATGGGCGATGACGGTGGATCTCAACACCTGCACGGGGTGCAACGCCTGTGTCATCGCCTGCCAGGCCGAGAACAACATCCCCATCGTCGGCAAGGAGCAGGTCATCCACGGTCGCGAGATGCACTGGATCCGGATGGATCGCTATTTCACCAGCCCCAAAGACGCGGAGATCATTTCGCAGCGCGGCAACGCCCTCGATTACCTGACCGGTGCGGAGAGCACCCAGGACACTCCCGGTCGCCGCACCGTCGACGACGACCAGATCGAGATGATTTCCCAGCCGGTCGCCTGCCAGCAGTGCGAGAGTGCTCCCTGCGAAACGGTCTGTCCGGTCAATGCGACGGTGCATACCGGCGACGGTCTCAACGCGATGACCTACAACCGCTGTATCGGGACCCGCTATTGTGCGAACAACTGCCCCTACAAGGCGCGCCGTTTCAACTACTACGATTACAACAAGCGCCCTCTCGACCAGCTCGAACTGGGACCGCTAGCCCCGGCTTCCGGCCCGGCCACGACGACCCAGCGTCTCCTCAAAAACCCGAATGTCACCGTGCGGATGCGCGGGGTCATCGAGAAATGCACCTACTGTGTCCAGCGGATCAATGCCGCCAAGATCGGGGCCAAGGTGGCGGCCCGCGACTCGGCCGACATCCAGGTGAAAGCAAATTCTTTTACGGTGGCCTGTCAGGATGCCTGCGGCGCCGGATCGATCACTTTCGGAAACCTCAAGGCAGAGGGAGATCAAATCATCGCGGCGAAGAAAAATCCTCGCAACTACGACCTTTTGAAGTATATCGGCACCCGTCCGAGGACGAGTTATCTCGCCCGCATCAAAAACCCGAATCCAAAGATGCCGGGCGCGGAAGCGGTGGGCAAGGTGACCTCCGGGATGCATTAATTTTGAGTCTTTGACTGACCATGGCAGATACGAAAACAGCGAACACGGCAGTTCACCCCTCTGAAGCGGAGGGAGTTGTTCGCGA
>CAYLJC010000659.1:0-1825 GCA_964383345.1 uncultured Akkermansia sp.
CGATGGGGAGACCGCGGCCCTCGGGGGCGAGCTGTCGTACGAGCAGGGTCATGTCCTGATGGATCCCGGGATGATTGCGAAGGTAGGCGCTGACATAGGCGCGGAAGGTGCCGATGTTGGTGAGGCGACGACCGTTGACTTTGGGAGAATCCTCCCGGATGCCGTGCGCCGCGTTCCATTCGGCGATTTCCCGCTCTCGCTCCCCCAGGTAGTCGGTGAGGTGTTCGATGCGGTGGAAGTGCGCCAGCATGTCCGCGTCACAGAGCCGGATGGAGTTGGTGTCGATCGTGAGGCTGCGCTTGATCCGGCGTCCGCCGCTTTCCATCATGCCCCGCCAGTTTTTGAAGGGCTCGCTGATGAGGGCGTAGGTGGGAATGGTGGTGATGGTTTTGTCCCAGTTGCGGACTTTCACGGTGGTGAGTCCGATTTCCATGACGTCGCCATCGGCGTAGTGGCTCGGCATCTCCAGCCAGTCTCCCGGCGAGAGGAGACGGTTGGTGGAGAGCTGGATGCCGGCGACAAAACCGAGGATGACATCCTTGAAGACAAGCATCAGGACCGAGGCGAAGACGCTGAGTCCACCCAGGAGAACCATGGGTGATTTGCCGATCACGATGGCAATGGCGAGGATAAAAACGACGAGGGCGGTGACGAGCTTGATCACCTGGGCGAGGGCGCCCAGGTTCATCCGTTGCGCCAGGCGGGTGCGCTGGAGGTCGGTGGTGATCGCGTTGACGAGGGAATCGACCACCATGTAGGCCGCGAGGAGGAGATAAAGGAGGGAGCCGGTTTTGAGGATTCGGGCGAGCCAGGGAACGGAGGCGAAAAAACCCGGCGTCACCGTGAAAATGAGCAGGGCGGGGAGCACGTGGGTGAGCCAGCGGAAAACGCCGTGACCGAAGAGGAACTCGTCGGCCCGCGTGGGTGAATTTTCCGCGATGCGTTTGCCGACGCGGAGGACGAGGGGCCGGGCCACTTTGAAAAGCAGCCAGGAGGCAAATCCCATCGCGAGGAGCATCAGGCCGAGATGGAAGGGTTGTACGAGACCGTCGGGAACCCAGGGCTGCGCATCGATCCAAATGGTGAGGGAATCGGTGAGTTCGGTAACGCGTTCGTTCACCGCTTCGGAGGTTTTCTGGAACGCCTCCAGCGCCGAGGGAGTGTCCGCAGCGGGGTCTTCGAGAGGCGTTCCGGTGGCGGGGTTCTGGCGGGAGGAATCGGAGATTTCAGGCATGGAGCTGTTTTCCCGGCGACGGAGCGGTAGAAAACCACGGGGGTGGATGATACATACGGGGAGGAAAGGGCGGCACCGCGCTTTTCTGCGGAGGCATTCGCCCCGGTGAAGATACTGACTGCGAGGAATCCTTTTTTTTCAAGCCTTTTGACCCCGCTCGCGGCATGTCGCCCCTTCTTCCCACCGGTGAGACCGGGACAGCACCCGGCATCGGAAATATCCGGCGTCATTGCGGAGAGGAGCGGATTGGGATTGAATAGGAGGCTCTCTCATGGTACAAAATGAACGTGATGCCACGCGCCGTCCCCGCCTTTCTCATGGTTTTGCTGATCGGAAATCCGATCTGTTGCTGCGCCGTGGACGCCCCGCAGGCGGAAGCCGCACCCTCCTGCTGTCAGGAACAGGCGGCGCACGACATCCCCGCACCTGCGGAAAATCCCCCTCCGGTCTGCCCTTGCGCGAGGAAGACGGGGGTCGTGGTGGCCGACAAAATGCTGGTTCCATCGCCGACCGCACCGCTCTCCCTGCCGGATCTCCCGTCGAGCGACACCAGGTGGCCGTGGTGCGGTTCGCCGTCGCACAGCTCATAGA
>CAYLJC010000660.1:0-1821 GCA_964383345.1 uncultured Akkermansia sp.
GTGCGATGGAAGCTGGGAGGCCCCGTCTTTTTTGCCCAGACCCGGCCGGGGCTGCGGGGGCGGCTTTTCCGCCTCTTCAAATTCCGAACGATGACGGAGGAACGCGGTCCCGACGGGAATCTGCTGCCCGACGAAGAGCGCCTGCCAGCCTTCGGTCGCTTCCTGCGTTCGAGCAGTCTCGACGAATTGCCGGAATTGTGGAACGTGTTGAAAGGCGACATGAGCCTGGTCGGTCCGCGTCCCCTCCTCGTCGAGTACCTGCCGCTCTACAACGAGCGCCAGGCCCGGCGTCACGAGGTCCGACCGGGCCTGACGGGCTGGGCCCAGGTGAACGGACGCAACGCAAGCCGTTGGGAGGACCGCTTCGAGCTGGATGTCTGGTATGTGGAGAATCAAAGTTTTTGGCTCGACCTGAAGATATTATGGAGGACCGTGCGAACGGTCCTGCGGAGGGAGGGGGTCGCGGCGGAAGGTCATGCCACGATGCCCCGGTTCTGCGGGAGCGGGGACGCGGAGTCCGTCAAACGAGAGGAGTAGATGAGCAGATTTGAAAATTGGAAAGCGCCGGAGATTCGCCACAACGAACCGACCCGCTACAACTGGCTGGTGCAGTACCCGGAAGGACTTGTGCTGGGGCACGGTTCGGATATCGGTGCCTTCACCTATATCAACGCGAGGCACGGGGTGGAGATCGGGGAGGGCGCGCAAATCGGGTCCCACTGCTCGCTCTATTCCGTGTCAACGATAGACGGCAAGGAGGGCCGGATCGTGATCGGGGACAATGCCTGCATCGGAACTCATTCGACGGTGATGCCGGGGGTGACAATCGGGAAAAACGCGGTGGTCGGGGCGCACAGCTTCGTGAACCGCGATGTCCCCGAAGGAGCGGTGGTCTACGGCGTTCCCGCGAAGATCCGGGGTGAGGAGCCGGGGGACGCCGGGAAAAAGTAGCGGAATCTGCCAAAATCCCCCGTTGCTGCCAGGCGCTCCTTTTGTATTCCGTCGCCGCCATGTCCGATCCCCACGAAAATCGCATTTTTCTCTCGCCTCCCCATGTCTCGGAGAGGGAGCGCGAGGCTTTGCTGGAGGCCTTTGATTCCAATTACATCGCTCCGACGGGGCCGCATCTCGAGGCTTTTGAGAAATCGTTTCGGGAGAAAACCGGATTCCAACACGCGGTGGCCGTTTCCAGCGGCACGGCGGCGATGCATCTGGCGCTGCGGCATTGGAACGTGGCACCCGGTGAGGTGGTGATCGCTTCGACTCTCACTTTCATCGGAAGTGTTTCCCCGATTTTGTTCCAGGGGGCGACCCCGCTTTTTGTCGATGCGGACCGGGAGACCTGGAATCTCGACCCCGCTCTTCTGGCGGAGGCGCTGGAGCGGTGCGCGAGGGAGGGCCGGAAGGTCGCGGCGGTGGTGCCCACCGATCTCTACGGACAAAGCTGTGATCAGGAGGAAATCCGCGCCCTCTGCGAATCCCACGGGGTTCCCATGGTGGTGGACGCCGCCGAATCACTCGGCGCGACCTACCGTGGAAAAAGCGCGGGCAAAATGGCCGACGCGGCGGTGTTTTCTTTCAACGGGAACAAGATTCTGACCACTTCGGGGGGCGGCATGCTCGCGAGTGACGACGGGGAGGTGATCGCCCACGCCCGGCACCTCGCGACCCAGGCGCGGGAGCCGGTTGCCCATTTCGAACACCGCGAACTGGGCTACAATTACCGGCTCAGCAATCTCTGCGCCGCCGTGGGTTGGGCCCAGCTCGAGTCGCTCGAAGAACGTCTTCACCGGAAACGGGGGATTTTCCGGGCCAACCGGG
>CAYLJC010000661.1:0-1818 GCA_964383345.1 uncultured Akkermansia sp.
TCATCGACGACGTCCAGTTCCTCGGGCGCAAGGAGGGACTCCAGCGCGAGTTTTTCCACACCTTCAACCGGCTCGCGGACCGGCAGAAACAAATCGTCCTGGCGAGTGATTGTCCCGCCTCGGAGATCGTCGAATTGGAGGACAGGCTCGTCTCCCGTTTCCAGTGGGGACTCGGTGTCGAGATTCACCGGCCCGGTCTGGAGACGCGGGCCGCGATCCTGCGGCGGAAGCGCGACGACTGGAAAATGCAGGTCACTGACGATCTCCTCAATATCATCGTCGAGCGGGTTCGTGGCAATGTCAGGGCGCTGGAGGGGGCCCTCATCCGGGTGGCCATGGTCACGACGATGCGCGAGTCGCCCATCTCTCCCGAGCAGGTCGTCGAGGTCATTGCCGACATCAGCGGCGGGCAGGAGACCCGCCAGGTCGGAGTCGAGGAAATCAAGCGCACCGTCGCCGAGCACTACGACATTGATGTGCAGATCATCAACGGGAAAAAGCGCACCGCCCGCGTCGCCGAGGCCCGGCAGATCGCGATGTATCTCGTTCGCACTCTCACGGATCTCTCGCTCGTGGAGGTGGCCTCGGCTTTCGGCAAGGATCACGGCACCGTGATCTACGCGGTTCGCAAGGTGAAGAAACGCTGCGACGATTCCGCCTCTTTCAAGAGCACCGTGGAACTGATCAAACGGCGCCTCGTGCGGGGCGGTTCGGCGGTCGAGTCCCCGCGGACCGCACGCGGCCAATACCCGCCGAATCCGCGGCTCGGAGCTAAACCGCTTGCGGCGGGTCCGAATGAAGTTTGAAGTAGACAGGCACTCCGTCCCAGTTCACACTTGGGGCATTGTAAATGATGAGATTTCAGATCGATAAAGACGTTTTTCAGGACGCCCTCAACCAAGTGCAGCATGTCGTCAGCACGCGGACGACCCTTCCCATCCTCTCGAACGTCCTCATAGAGGCCGACGAACTGGGATTGCAGCTTTCCACCACCGATCTGGACGTCACCGTCACCAAGCGGGTTCCCGCCAAGGTCGCGGAGACGGGTTCGACGACCCTGCCGGCGCGACGCCTCGCGAGCATCGTCCGCGAGCTGCCCACCTCGGAGATCGACATGGAAGTCAACGCCGACAATGCGGCGACGGTGCGGAGCGGGCCGAGTTTTTTCAAAATCCTCGGTCTGCCCAGCTCCGAGTTCCCCGTGATCGGCGAGTTCGGTGAAGCCAAGGTGTTCACCATCGATCAGCGGCTTCTCCGCGACGCCCTGCGCAAAACTTCCTACGCGATCTCGACGGACGAGACCCGCTACGTTCTCAACGGGGTCAACTGCATCATGGGAGAGGGTATGCTCACCCTCGTGGCGACCGACGGACGTCGCCTCGCCATGGTCGAGCAGGATCTCGAATTTCCCGCCGGGCAGGAATCGGGGGTCATCATCCCGACCAAGGCGGTCAACGAGCTGCAACGTCTTTTTGAAAATTCGGGCGAACTCAAGGTCGCGATCTCCGACAGCCAGGCCAGCTTCGAACTCAACGGCAGCCTGCTCATCACCAAGCTGATCGAGGGGAATTACCCCAATTTCCGCCAGGTCATTCCCGGCCAGGCCAACTACCGCGTCACGGTCGAGCGCGAGGTGCTCCACAGCGCGGTGAAGCGGGTCAGTCTGCTGGTCAACGAAAAGACCAATTCGATCAAGTTCGCCTTCGAGGACAACCGGCTCGCCATTTCCGCGAATTCGCCCGAGATCGGCGAGGCCGAGGAGATCATCGACGTCCGCTACGACGGCGGGGCCACGCTGCCGCCAGAGCCGGCGCAGCC
>CAYLJC010000662.1:0-1808 GCA_964383345.1 uncultured Akkermansia sp.
TATCCCCGGATCAGATTGGCGATGCCCTCCATGCCCTCGAGCATGGCGATGTCGAAATGGAGGCCGCGGCCCGCGAGCGAAGCGAGGGCGAGGCCGCGCAGGGTGCGGAAGGCGTTGAGCAACTGGACCCGCAAACCGGGGATGTCCCCCACCAACCCGCCGAGCGGCGCGGTGTCCACCGGTGGCACGGTCAGGCGCGGGTGCATGGTGCGCCCCTCTTCCAGGATCACCGGGATCTGCACGAGCAGGTCATGCTCCGCCGCGCTCCGCAGCAGATCCACGGCGGCGGGATCGCCGAGGGCGTAGCCGTGGTAGTTCGGATGCAGGCGGATGACGCGCATGCCGTGCTCTTCGACGCAGCGGCGCAGGTCTTCCCGCCAGCCGGGCAGACCGGGATGCAGCGCACCGACCGGACGAAACAGGGTCGGGTCCAGCGCCTGACACTCTTCGACAAGGCGGGCGTTGACCTCGCTCAGGTTTTTGTGGAGGAGGGCGTCGAGATGCCCCACCCAGGCCTCGCCGACCTGGTGTTGGCGCAGTTTGTCCCGGAGGGCCTCGCCGGTGTCCAGTGCCGTCCGGCGGAAGGGCCAGCGGCCCAGGTAGGCGTTGGTATCGATCAGGCCGGGCGACGCGGTTCCCGGCTTCGCGTTTTTTTCCGCCGCGACGGCGGGGTGAGGGGCGCTTGGCAGCGTCGTGGCGAGGACACCGGTCCCGGCGAGAAAACGCCGACGGGAAAGGGTGCCGGAGGACGCGGAGTCGGGGGAGTGCTTGCTCATGCCTTGATTCCTTTGGCCTCCAGGATGGGTTTCATGAGACGGCGCAGATTGCCGCCGAGGACCAGCTCCTTTTCCCGGTCGCCGATGGCCGCCCCGAAGACCTTGCCGAGCTGGGAGGAAAAACTCCGCCCCGCCGCATCGCTGCCGTAGAGGACGCGCTCCGCTCCCAGTTCCCTCACCGCCATTTCCGTGAAACCGGCGGTGGGATCGCTGCCGGCCAACTCGGTGTGGACGTTTTTCAGATCCCGGATCGCCCGGATCCCGAGTTCCCAATCTCCGCCGGAGTGGCCGCAGACGATGGTGGCCTCGGGATGGCGTCGGACCAGCTCGGCAAAATCGTCGGGGGTGGATTCGCCGGGCAGATTGCCGTCGCCCGCCTTGAACCAGGTGTGCTGGAGGATCACGGCGCGGAGTTCCGTGGCCCGCTCGATGAGGGGGTCCAGTTCCGGTGCGTTGCAGCGTCCCGCCACCCAGAGCTTGACCGCGACCATGGGGCCGTTGGCGACACAGCGCTCCAGTTCGGCGAGGGACACCTCGACGTGCCGGGGGCTGAGATAGACCATCCCGAAAATCCGGTCCGGGCGGGCTTCCACCGCGCGCAGCACCTCGTCGTTTTGTTCCCGGATCTGCTGAGGCGTCGGATCCGTCAAAAAACGAGTCCCCATGCTGAGACAGAGCCGCTCGATCCCCATGCGTTCGGCCACCTCCGCGAGATGGCGCGCCCGCTCCTGCGGCGTCGCTTCCGGCAGCGATGCCCCCGTCATGTGGCAATGAAAATCCCAGATACGCATGGAAAAATGAGGAAGAAACAACACGGCGTCCCGCCCACGGAAGCGGAAAAACCACCGGGCGAGCCGTCCTCTTTATACAACCCGAACGGAGCGAGGTGTCGAACCTATTTTTCCCACGATGAGGGGAGAGAGAAGCCGCTCACGCAGGCCACGGACATCGGCTCCTCCTCCTTGCCCCGGGTGCGTTTCCGCCGGATACTGCCGGACTGGTGCGAAACGCTTGGGAAGCTCTTGCAAAAAC
>CAYLJC010000663.1:0-1778 GCA_964383345.1 uncultured Akkermansia sp.
AGACGGTGTAGTCGGCGGCGTCGATTTCTCCCCAGCCGATTTTGGCGGGACGCATGTCCTGGAGGGGCGCGAGACTCGCCTCGACGAGTTTTTTGGTCAGGAAGGGGGAATAGACGGGGTCGGGGTCGGTTCCGAGACAGCCCATGCTGGAGGGTGCGGTGTGGGTGTGGGTCGCGGAGATGAGGATGCGCTCGCGGGGGATGCCGGCTTTTTCCGCCGCCAGATCCTTGGCGGTGTCGATCAGTTCGCGCCCTATCATGCAACTGTCGACAACGACGATGACGAGGGTTTCCTTGCCGTCGGAAAAGGCGAGGGAACGGGCATTCACGGGGGTTTTGATCTTGTCGATGGAGCGGCTCGTCATGCCGCCGTTGACGAGGACGGGAAGCTGTTTCGGGGTCACGTCGGTGATGGCGGACCCGGCGGTGAATTCGGCCCGGAGGGAGGCGGAGAGGGAGAGAGCGACGAGGGTGAGAAGGGATGTTTTCCAGCGCATAGGAGCGGAGTGTAGGGCCAAAGGGGCGTTCCCGGCAAGTGGCGGAAAAGCGCATTGGCGTGATGTCCCATGACCGGGGCGATCAGTCGAGCGCCGCGGCGCATTTCATTCCGTCGAGGGCGGCGCTGACGATGCCACCGGCGAATCCGGCTCCTTCGCCACAGGGGTAGAGTCCCCGGACATCGGGATGCTGGAGCGTTGCGGGATCGCGCGGGATGCGCAAGGGCGAACTGGTGCGGGTCTCGAAGCCGATCAGATTGGCCTCTTCTCCAAGATAGCCGGGCATGCGTTTGCCGAACATTTTCAGGGCTTCGCGCATTCGCGAGACGATAAAGGGCGGCAGGATCTCGTCGAGCCGCGCGGCCCGGAGTCCCGGCTTGTAACTGGTCTCGGGCAAATCGCTCGAGTCCCGCCGGAGAAAAAAATCGAGGGCGCGTTGTCCCGGCGCGACCTGGCCTCCGCCCCCGGCTTCTTTGGCGGCTTTTTCGAGGTGTTTTTGAAAGGCGATTCCGGCGAGCACGCCGTGTTCGTCTGTGAAATCCCGGGTGTCTTCGGGTTCGACGGTGACCACCATGCCGCTGTTGGCGAAAGGGGAATCGCGTTTGGACAAGCTCATCCCGTTGACGACGACCTCGTCATTCTCGGTTGAGGCGGGGACGATAAATCCCCCCGGGCACATGCAGAAGGAATGCACGCCCCGATCACGAACCTTGGTCGCAAGCACGTAGCTCGCGGCGGGGAGGAGACGGGGGCGCTCCAGGCCGCGTTCGTAGTGATACTGGAGGCTGTCGATGAGCGATTGGGGGTGCTCGATGCGGACGCCGACGGCAAAGGCTTTTTGTTCGAGAGAGATGCTTTTCGCGGCGAGGAGCCGGTAGATGTCGCGGGCGGAGTGCCCCGCCGCGAGGATGACGGCCTCGCCGGTCACTTCCTCCGCGCCGTTGACGACAACTCCCCGGATCGCTCCGCCGTCGAGCAGGAGGTCGGTTACTTTCGCCCCGAAGCGGACCTCCCCGCCGGCGGCGAGGATGCTCTGGCGCATCGCCCGGACGACATTGGGGAGCAGGTTGGAGCCGATGTGAGGGTGGGAATCGATGAGGATGCGCCCGGGTGCTCCGTGGGCCACGAGCGTTTCGTAGACTTCGCTCACGGGACCGCGTTTGGTCGCACGGGTGTAGAGTTTGCCGTCGGAAAAGGTGCCGGCACCGCCTTCGCCGAAGCAATAATTCGAGTCCTCGACGACCGTTCCGTGCCGCAGAATGGGGGCGAGATCGTAACGGCG
>CAYLJC010000664.1:0-1778 GCA_964383345.1 uncultured Akkermansia sp.
CGGGTCCCCTCCGGGCTTTTCGGAAGCGGGCGGCGGATGGGTTCCACCCGCCGCCCTCCGAAAAATTTCAAATATCACTCGATGATGTCGGAGACACGCCCCGCACCCACCGTGCGCCCCCCTTCGCGGATGGCGAAGCGGATCGTTTTTTCCATGGCGATGGGAGTGAGGAGTTCGACCTCGATGGCGACGTTGTCACCAGGCATCACCATTTCGACACCTTCGGGAAGTTTCACCGAACCCGTCACGTCCGTCGTGCGGAAGTAAAACTGGGGCCGGTAGTTGTCGAAGAACGGCGTGTGACGACCTCCTTCATCCTTGCTGAGGACATAGACCTCGGCCTTGAACTTCTTGTGGGGCTTGATCGAACCGATCTTGGCGATGACCTGGCCGCGCTCGACGTCGTCCTTCTTGAGACCGCGGAGGAGCAGACCGACGTTGTCACCGGCACGACCCTCGTCGAGGAGCTTGCGGAACATTTCGATGTCGGTCACGGTCGTCTTCTGGGTGTCGCGGATCCCGACGATCTCGACTTCGGACATTTTCTTGATGATGCCGCGCTCGACACGACCGGTCGCAACGGTGCCACGACCTTCGATCGAGAAGACGTCTTCCACCGGCATGAGGAAGTCGCCGTCCACGGGACGCTCCGGCAGCGGAATGTACTCGTCCACCGCTTCCATCAGCTTCATGATGTTGGCGCGATGGGTCTCGTCCCCTTCGAGGGCCTTGAGGGCGGAACCGCGCACGATCGGGATGTCGTCACCGGGGAATTCATACTGGGAAAGCAGTTCGCGCACTTCCATTTCCACGAGATCGAGGAGCTCTTCGTCATCCACCTGATCCACTTTGTTGAGGAAAACAACAAGAGCCGGCACACCCACCTGGCGGGCGAGCAGGATGTGCTCACGGGTTTGCGGCATGGGACCGTCCGCTGCGGAAACCACGAGAATACCACCGTCCATCTGCGCCGCGCCGGTGATCATGTTTTTCACATAGTCGGCGTGTCCGGGGCAGTCCACGTGGGCGTAGTGGCGATTTTCCGTCTGGTACTCAACGTGAGCGGTGGAGATCGTGATCCCGCGCTCGCGCTCTTCGGGAGCGCCGTCGATCTCATCGTAGGCACGCTTCTCGGCGAAACCGAGATCCGCAAGAGTGGAGGTGATCGCCGCGGTAAGCGTGGTTTTGCCGTGGTCAACGTGACCGATGGTACCCACGTTCACGTGAGGTTTGGTGCGTTCGAATGCTGCTTTAGCCATTGTCGTTTGGTTTGTTTGTTGGTTTTTCTTAAAGATGACCGCCCTGCACGGACTCTAGAAAGCTGCCGCTGCGGAATCGCTCTGCGTTATCGTTCTCTTATCTACTCGTACTCGACTTGTTTACTCAAATGGAGCTCTTGATGGGAATTGAACCCATGACCTCTTCCTTACCAAGGAAGTGCTCTACCCCTGAGCTACAAGAGCCTTTCAGCACCTGGAGCCGCGTGAATCATTGATCCAGTAACTCAGGTTCCCAATTCTCCCCGAAAGGCAATAAGCCCCGGCAACCATACCCTTGCGGGAGGGAGCACCGAGGCGAATGGCCGGACTGGCAGATTTAGGGGCGAAAGCTACTCGACCCGCCGCATCTGTCAAAAAATTATTCCGAATTCGCGTAAAAAAGAGGTTTCCCCCCGTTTTCGCAGCCAAAACAGGGGTGAATTCCCCGGAAACCGGCCCGTTTCCAGCCGTTTCTCACGGTTTTCAGGAGTTCGCACGCCCCGGGGACTGATCGAAAAA
>CAYLJC010000665.1:0-1774 GCA_964383345.1 uncultured Akkermansia sp.
GACGCGGTTTGCCGGGGTGGCGCGGCGCAGCATCTCAAGGGCGGCCATGACGTTGAGGACACCTTCGAAATACGCCTCCACCCCCGCTTCGCTGACGGTGGCGGAGCCGAGGTATTCGGCGTAGATGGCGGGGATTCCGGCATCGCGGGCGACGGAGAGGGAACGGCCTTCGAGGTTCGCCGAGGTTCCCCAGACCAAGGGGAGATTAAAAGCCCGCGCCATGTGACGCTGCGTTTCGAGGACGACGGGATCGGCCACGAGGGAATAGCCGGTGAGCGGGAAAACCGAGAGTTCCGTCCCGCCGGTGTGGAGATCGATGTAGGCGTCGGCCCGGCGGATCTCTTCGGAGAGGGCAAAGGCAACCCGCTCGGTGAGAGAGCCGTCGCCCCGTCCCGGGCAGGTGCGGGCGAGATCGAGTCCGTCCTCCCCGGCGCAGCGGTGGCCGCGGAAAAACGCCGCCTCGTTGACCACGGGAATGAAGGTGACACGACCGCTGAGAACGGGGTTCTTTTCGTCGTCGAAAAACCGGATGAGCCGCCGGATCGCGAGGATGGGTTCGAATTCATCGCCGTGGACGCCCCCGGTCACGAGGAGGCAGGGGCCGTCGCTATGGCCGTGGAAAGATCGTGATGTCAGGGGGAGTGTCATGGCTGGTCACGGAGTGGGAGGAGGCTGGTGCCCGAGGCAGCCTTTCAGGCGGATTCCTCCGTCGACGGTGAGGATCTCGCCGGTGATGTAGTCGGCGTCGTCCGAGCAAAGGAAAAGGGCCGCCTTGCCGATGTCGGCGGGGAGTCCGAGTCGGCCCCACGGAATTTCGTGTCCCGCCCCGGCCATGGCTTCTTCGGAAAAGGTCTCGTGTTCGCCCGGGGTGTCGATCCAGCCGGGGGCGATGGAATTCACATTGACACGATGGCCGATGAGTTCTCCGGCGATGGTGCGCATCATGTGATCGAGTCCGGCTTTGGCCGCGTTGTAGGCGACGGCGCGGGGGAAGGGCAGTGCGCCGTGGACCGAGGAAATAAAGAGGATTTTCCCACCGCCGCCGCGTTCGACAAAATGGCGTCCGACGAGCTGGCTCATGTGGAATCCGCTGGTGAGAGCGCCCTGGAGGGTGCGGTCGAACAGTGCGGGATCGAAGTCGAGGAAATCGTCGCGTCGGCTGAAGGCGGGATTGCTGATGAGGATGTCGATCCGGCCCGCTTCGGCGAGGGCGGTGGAGACGAGGGATTCGCATCCGTCGCGTTGGAAGATGTCGGATTCGAGCGCCCAGCAACGGCGGCCGAGGGCACGGATCTCCTCCGCGGAGGAGTGAATGTCAGGACTCCCCGGTCTATCGTTGAGGAGGATGTCGGCTCCGGCTTCGGCGAGAGCGAGGGCACAGCCCTTGCCGATGCCGCGCCCGGCACCGGTGACGAGAGCGATTTTTCCGGAGAGTTTCATGACAGGCTGAGAGCGGGAATCAAGGCTTCGGCGCGATGTTTTTCCCCGCGTGTTGGAGGAGCGCCTCACGGAATTGATCCCGGATCTCCTGGGTCGCGGCGTGCCCCATCGCGGGATAGTTGAGGATGGATTTTTTCCCCGGCAGGACGTTGTAGGCGGCGTAAACACTGGTGGGCGGACAGGTGCGGTCGATGAACCCGACGCTGACGATGGCCTCGGCTTTGCAGCGGGCCGCGAAATTCACCGCGTCGATGTAGCGGCTCGCCTCGATCACGACGGGATCGTAGCTGCCGTCGTCGCGACGGGGCACGATCTTGGGCCAGCCGGAGATGCG
>CAYLJC010000666.1:0-1767 GCA_964383345.1 uncultured Akkermansia sp.
ACTTGCATGTCTTATCCACGCCGCCAGCGTTCGTTCTGAGCCAGAATCAAACTCTTCGAATAGAAAATTGATCCCGCTTTCGAAACGCTTGGCTGCTCCTTGCGGAGCTGCAATTGTTCTTCAACGGAAAATTGACAAGAACAAAGCCTTCCTAAAAAGACTTCATTCGGCACGTTATCTTTCATAACGTGCAGCACACAATTTAGCCTTTTCCTTTTCCACCAGGTCCGCCGCTCAAACTGCCCTCGACTTTCGTCTTGGCACGCTTTTTGCTTTGCGTTTCCTGGCCTGATTTTTTTAAAGATCTGATTCACCTGTGAACCGTTGCCGGTTTGTCGGTGCCACCCTCTTTTGGGCGGGCGGTGAATATAGGCGGACATTTCCGATGGTCAACCGCTTTTGTGAAAGTTTTTTACAAAAAAGGAAGAAAAGTTTCGCTGAGGAGTTCCGGGGGCTCATGGGAAGGCCGCTGCGCTACGGAAATTCCCGCTTTTTCTTGCCTCGTGAAAGCGATGGGGAGGCCCGTGGCGACTGGTTTTGCGGGGGAGAGAGTCCTTTTTCGAGGGCTCCTTCTCTGGATCTTTCCCTGTTGCCCGACTCCTTTTCTTTCCGGAGGGAGAAAGGCGGCAGAGAAGGGGAGCGAAGCGACCCTCCGGATTGTCAGTCCGCTTCGCCTCTGATACAATGGGCTCTCTTATGACGGAATTCCCCTCCCCCCTTCCCGGACGCCCTTTCCTGATAGCGCTGCTGCCCGCCCTGCTGGCGCTGACCGACGCAACGCCCTCCCGCGCACAGCTCGATGAACCGGGCCGGAACGCGGCGGACGCGGGGAGCGCCGACCTTCCGCCTCCCGGACAAGACCCGGCGGAAGCTCCGGCGCGGGCAATCCCCATCGGGGCCGAGGCGGCTGCGGTGCGGGCGCAAGTGATCCGCCTGATCCCCGCCGAGCGCCACTACGCGGGGTTCGTCGCCGACCTCATCGCGGCGGCCTACGAGCAACGCGGCTTCCGTTCGTTGTGGAACGAGGCGGATCTCCAGTCGGGATTTCACCGTGCCCTCGCGGAGGAATTGAAGCATCACGCTCTCCCCGAGTTGATGGCGCTCGATCCCGAGGCGCTGCTCCCGGGGATCATGGACACCACGGTGGACAAGCGCGATCTCGCCCACACCATCGCGTTTTGTGACGCAGCGCTGCTGATTCGCTTCGGGGCGGTGCCCACCGCCGAGATCTGGCCGGACTGGGATCGCGGCGACACTCCCGGATCGGAGGACAGAACCCTCGCCGCCGTTCTCGGGGATCTCGTCGTGGCCACCTCGATGCGGCCTTTTGAAATGCGGGGAGCGATGAACTCGCTCGCCCCGGGGAATTGGATCTATCGGCAACTTCTCGAGGCCTATCCCGAGGCGCGGGAGGCGGTGCTGCAATACTCCGGTCTGCCCCAGATTCCGAGTCCCGAGCAAGTCGGAGCCGGCAAGCCCGGCGAGGTTTACCCCGGAGCCCCGGCCATCGCCGCCCATCTGGCGGATCGCGGTTATCTGCAAATGCCGCCGGAACAGGCGGCGCTGGTCCACAGTATGACGCCCGAGCTCACCACCGCTCTCATCGCCTTCCAGACGGATCACGGCCTCGAGCCGGACGGCATTTTCGGGTCGGGCAGTTGGCGTTATCTCAACACCAACGCGGCGGATCGTTATCGCTCGATCACGATCAACCTGCATCGGGCCAGGCTCATGCCGGAAAAAATGGGAGACCGCTATCTCATCGCC
>CAYLJC010000667.1:0-1114 GCA_964383345.1 uncultured Akkermansia sp.
CGCCGTCGGGACGGGCCGCAGTCAGTCGCAGCAGGAAGGGGATGGGAAATGGGGGCTACACAAACCGCTGCCCGAGTGCCGATCGGGTCAGTAGGGATTCCGGGCCGAGTAGGTCCGGATCACGCCGATGAGGTGTTGCCCGGTCGCGGTCGGTCGCACCGCGGAATCGAAGAGAATGTCGTTCATGTCGCGGCCGTAGTAGATTTCGTTGTTTTTCTTCGCCGGGAGAATGCCTCCCCCTTTGAAAGCGGCTCCGGCGAAGAGGCCCTCGGCGCTCGAGTAGACGAGGATGGGCGCCTGTACCGTTGTGGTGTCGATTTTTCCCCCGGCGTCGTTCGGGCCGGCGGTGGCGGCGACATCCACCCCGACATCGAGGGAACCGCCGAGGAGCGGCTTGAGGGCGGATTCGTTCATCAGGAGGTAGACGATGACCGATTCCTGCGCCCCGATCTGGAGACCGTAACTGCCCTCGGCCGAAGAGATGAAGGCGGGCGGACTCCAGGCACCGGTCGTTTTGTTCCGCACCATCGCGATGCCGTTGCCCGCTTCGCCGCCAATCCCGAGTCCCGCCTTGACCTTGTGCAGGATGATGATGCCGTGGGCCCGCGCGAGGAGATCGGCGGGAATGCGTTTGCCCGGCTCGGCCTGCATCGCGGTAAATCGCTCGGAGGCGCGCCGGATGCGGAGGTCGAGTTTCTCCGCGGATTTCTTGAAGGGCCCCGCGTCCGCCCGATGCGGAAGAGAGAAAAAGCAGAGCGTGAGAACAAAAAGGAGGAAGGAAAAGTATTTCATCGTCAGGTGGGGGGCGTAGAGGCTCCCACGGCACAAGCGCGCCAGAAAAGCGTCTCCTTTGTATACAGAATATCCATAAATGCTATTAGTCAAACAGGTTTAAATAAATGTAAAAAGAATTGCAATTATGATAAATGAGTCTCATGATGATCAGAATAAGACGCCATGAGAACATTTCTTTCCCTCCTTGTGATCGCGAGCCTGATCTGTCCCATGCTCCTGCGGGCGGAGATGATCGACCGCGTGGCGGTGACGAACGGCAACACGCTCAACGATCTGATCCGTCGGATGCCGCTGCTCTCGTTCTCGCGGGAGCGGGACT
>CAYLJC010000667.1:1124-1760 GCA_964383345.1 uncultured Akkermansia sp.
CTGAGCGCTATTCAGGAGAGGCTGTATCTCTATGAGTTGCGGATGCGGGGCGAGGGACTGGAGCCGCAGGTCGCCGCCGTTTTTTCGATCCATTACAGCGAGATTCTCTCCGCGTTGGTCGAGGATCGCATCACCGAAGGCTACGGGCGCGAATTGCTCCATATCCATCGCCAGCTCATCGACCGCATGCACCTGTGGACCGGGAAAAAAGTCCGCGACGAACGGTTTCCCGTCGAAGTGATCGCCAATCTGGAACATTTCCGGGGCGAGCTCCGGCAAAATGCTCTCCTCCTCTCCGAAGTCTCGCCCGGCCTGCGCACGCCGGTGGTGAACGGCTATCAGGCGTGGGTCGACGAACTCCTCGCGTGGGGTTGTGAATGCGGATTCCTCACTCCCGGTGCCATTTCGCAGATTCAGGTCAAAGCGGACGAGCTGGAGCGATTCGAGGGCTACTACAAAGCGGACGGAGTCATGCAGGAGCACGAACGGGAGCAGCTCCACGGACGCTTTCTCCATCTCACCCGCGAAACCATCGAGATTCTCGCGAGGTGAATTTCGCCTCTTCTGGGAAGGAGTCGCGGAAAAGCTGGAATTGGGAGTGCGTCGGTTCCCGGCGCTTTTAATTGAGCCGAAGGT
>CAYLJC010000668.1:0-1756 GCA_964383345.1 uncultured Akkermansia sp.
ATTTTCGCCCACGATCTTCAGGCGGGAACGCTGTTGTCCGGTGGTTTTGTCCTCCCAGGTATCGAGTTGGAGCCGCCCCTCGACGTAGATCGGACGCCCTTTTTTCATGTACTCCCCGATGACCTCGGCCAGTCGGCCCCAGAAGGTGATGTCAACGAAGGTCGTCTCCTCGCGTCGTTCTCCGTCGTCGGAAGTGAAGTTGCGATTGATCGCGAGGCCGATATCGGTCACGGCGGTTCCCTTCGGAGTATAACGCACTTCCGGATCGCGGGTCAGATTCCCCATCAACTGAACTTTATTGAGATTCGGCATGGCAGAACCTTATAAGAGGATGGGAGGAAATATCCAGCCTTTCTTTCAAACGGGCGGTTACTCGGGATCCGGCTCTTCGGCCGACTGGGTCTCGTTGTCGGGGGTCGGGGCCGCTCCGGCGGGTGCGGAGTCGGCGGTCTCCGCTTTGGCAGACGCGGTCTCCGCTTCGGGGGCATCGGTCCCGGCGGGAGCGGCGGCTGTGGCGGGAGCGGCGGGGAGATCCGGGACTGTCGCCGTCGGAGCGCTGGTTGTCTCCTCGACCGGGGCCTCGGTTTCTTCTCGTTTTTTGGCAATGAGATCCTCCCACTGGTGCAGGGAGTAGCCCTCGCCGATGCCGCCGATCTCCTCCAGGAGCCGACTGCATTCCCGATGCCATTTGGCAAGATCGGGCGGCCCTTTCGTCTCGTCGGCGCTCCCGGGGAAAATGAGGTAGGTCACCTCGAGGTCGCTCACCGGGCGACTGTAGGGCGAGGCCTTTTCATTCAGTTGGCGGGCGATCCGCAGGGACGCTTCGCCGAATTTCCAACTCGGACCCGCGTCTCCGGCGATGGCGGGAAAAAGCTGGTCGCCGTAGACGACCACGGCGTAGTCGCCGATGGCGGGACCGAAGGCGTTCTCGTCGCGGCGTCCCAGGAAGGAGAGTGGGATCACGATAAAGGGATCGGCCTCGGCGATGAGATAGCTGCGTGCCCGCAGATCCGAAATTTGCAGTTTGTAGGTTTCGATCCTCTCCCGCAAAAATCGGTTTCGCTCGATGCTGAGACCGGGCTTGGCGAATTCGTCCTCGTATTCTTTCAATTTTTCATCCCACCGCGCCAGGAGGGGATTCGGGGTCGAAGTTTTTTTCCCCCAACCGTAGCTGGTGAAGGGCTGGTAGTGCTGGGACATGGAGATGTAGTCGTCGAGTGCGGGCCAGCGGTCGCCATCCGATCCGTCGGAGACGACGTCCATATCCCCCTGGACGAGGAGGAGTTTGCGACCGGTCTCGGGATGTTCGATCTGCAGGGCGGTCTCGAGATCGTAGAAATTGTGACGGGAAAGGATCTGATGGATGCGGGTGACGTGCTGCTGGATCCGCGCCGTCTTCAGTTCATAAAGGTGATGATAGAAAGGCGAGACCTCGGCGACTTCGACGAGGCGGGGGAAATCCCGCAGCATCGTGGGGAGGTGGGAATTGATCGCGGTGAGTTCGGCGGCGGACTGATTCGGTTTCGGCACGGTGAGTCGGAGCGTCATCTCGATCCGGTAGCTCTCGTCCCGCTCGCGCTCCGTCACCGCAGTGTCCCCCTCGGTGGTCACGACCTCGGTGGTCACGGGAATCTCGCTCCAGAGTTCCGCCACATCGGCCTTTTTCCAAGAGACGTAGCGGGAGGGCAGGGGGGGCTTCACCTCCACGATTTTTTCGACGACTTTCTCCACTGTTTTTTCGACCGGAACCTCGACG
>CAYLJC010000669.1:0-1754 GCA_964383345.1 uncultured Akkermansia sp.
GACGGAATGTACGGTATGGGGAACCCCGTCGAGGTCGAGGGATTGGTGCAGCTTCAGATCGAAGGGGGTGCTCAGTTGGATGCGGACCCGGTCGCCCGAGAAGCGTCCTTCGATCACTCCGGCGATGGTTTCGAAGCTCGTTTTTTCGAGGGTGCCGCCTTCGAGGAAATTCACGAAGCGGGCGAAACAGCGGGCACCGTTGCCGCACATTTCCGCTTCACCGCCGTCGGCGTTGTAATAGCGCATCCGATAATCGGCGCCGTTCCGGGCGGGTTCCACCGCGAGCAATCCATCGGCCCCGATACCGCGCTGGCGGTGGCACAGCGCGGCGATCCGCGCTTTGCTGAGATGGAGCGCTTCGTCGCGGTTGTCGAGCACGACAAAATCGTTGCCGGCACCGTTCATTTTCCAGAATTTGACCATCGTGTGAGCCGTTTGGGAGCGGGGCAGGTTAGACTGACTTGGCCGCGTCCACAAGTGGTTTGACAAAAGCCTCCACGACTCCGGCGACGTCGGGATGGTTCGCATGTGCTCCGATCTCGCTGACGATGGCGCTGCCGACGACAACCCCGTCCGAGGCACGGGCGACCTCGGCGGATTGTGCGGGAGTGGAGATGCCGAATCCGACCACGACCGGCACTTCGGTGTGGCGTTTGATTTCCGCGACATTTTCCCGGATGTCGGCGGCGAGGGATGTTTGGGTGCCGGTAACACCCTCTCGGGAGACGTAATAAATGAAGCCTTCACTCGCGGCCGCGAGGGTGGGGAGGCGGTCCGTCGGCGTCGTCGGAGCGATCAGGCGGATCCGGCGCATTGGCCCCGATTCGATGAATTCGGCGTGGTGCGAGACCTCGTCCGGCGGGAGATCGAGGAGGAGGATGCCGTCCGTTCCGACTGCGGCGGCGTCTTCGTGAAATTTGGCGAAGCCGTAACTGTAGATGGGGTTGAGGTAGGTGAAAAGAACCACGGGAATCTCCGAGGTCTCGCGGAAACGCCGGACCAGATCAAGGACCTTCGCAGTGGTCGCGCCCGCCTCGAGAGCGCGGTGGGCGGCCATCTGGTTGACGATGCCGTCGGCCATGGGATCGGAGAACGGCACGCCCAATTCGATCACATCGACTCCCGCCTTTTCGAGGGCCAGCATGATCTCGAGGCAGCGGTTCATGTCCGGGTCCCCGGCGGCGATGTAGGCGACAAAGGCGGCTTTACCGGCTTGGCGCAGCGTGGCGAAACGTTGATCAATGCGATTTTCGGAAGTCATGAAGGGAGCGCAGTATCGCCGCAAATGGCAGCGGGGAAAGTGGAAAAGGCACCGTCCTCACAAGCGCTCACGCCAGAGCGGAGTCGTGCGCCGCCCCGCGTCGCGGAGGAAGTGACCTCGTCGCCGGATTTCATCCCAGGGAGAAAATCCCCGGGGGGTCGGAGCTCACTCTCCCGCGAGCGCTTTTTCGATCCCGGCCTCGAGGGCGGGGCCGCGCAGATTCGAAGCGACGATCTTGCCGCCTTTGCCAACGAGGAAGGTCGCGGGGATGCTGCCGATCCCGAAGTGTTGGGCGAGCTCGTTCTCCCAGCCTTTGCCGTCGAAATACTGCGGCCAGGTCATTTTGTGGTCGGCGACAAATTTCTCCACCGCGGCCTTGTCTTCATCGAGGGAAATCCCCACGATCTCGAAGCCCTTTTCTTTGTACTTCTCATAGGCGGCGATGACATTGGGCATCTCGGCGACGCAGGGACCGCACCAGGTCGCCCAGAAA
>CAYLJC010000670.1:0-1751 GCA_964383345.1 uncultured Akkermansia sp.
GCCGTGGCGCGCGCGGCACGGCGCCCTTCCGGCTCTCCGAGCTCCTTGCGGCGACCCGCGCAGGCATCTGGTCGATCGCCGCGCCGGTGCTCATTCTGGGTGGCATCTACACCGGGGTGTTCTCGCCCACCGAGGCCGCCGGGGTCGCCTGTGCGGTGGCGGCGCGGGAAAAGGTGCTCCCTCACGAAGTGCCTTTCTCCGCTCTCGGCGCCACGGCCGCCGGGTAAAAAGGGCTGGCACCATGCCCCGAAAAACGCCGGGGCCGTTAACCCGCATAAGAGTATGAGAAAGCGGGGTAAATCCAAACGGCCGCCCTCCCGCAACCACACAGGAGAACGGCCGTTGGGAGGAGGAATTGTTTGTTCTATTCGACGGCGTCTTCCACGGTTTCGCCGACTTTCTTGAGGGCTTCGCCGACTTCCTCCGCTCCGCGCTCAACCGCTCTGACGGTGGTGCGGGCGGCTTTTTCCGCGCCCTCGCCGACTTTCTCCGCAGCCTGTTCGAGGCGCTCGCCCGCAGTCGGAGGTGCGGCGGGCGCATTCGATGTCGTGGCTCGGGTTGTCGTCACGCCGGAGTCGGACTCCCCGGTCGATGCCACGCCGGATTTCATCGACGCGGGGTTGGCGATGGCGATGACGCCCTGGGCGATGCGGGGGCCGGCGTCGCCGCTGGGTTGGGTCCCCTTGTCTTCCCCGGCATGGACGATGACGGCGCGTCCGATGATGGCGTGGTCCCCTGCGACGAGAGAAAGGTCGCGGACGGTGAGGACGTGGTTGGCATTCCCATCGGCGTCGGTTTCGAGGTTGCCGAAGTCGCCGACATGGCGTTCCTCGGCATCGGGGAGACCGTGGGCTGTGCCGTGGGGGTTAAAATGGCCGCCTGCGCTGCTGCCGTCGTCGGACGAGATGTCGCCGAATTCGTGAATGTGCATGGCGTGTTTGGCATTCGGTTTCAGGCCGGAAAGACGCACTGTGATGCGCACCTCATCTTTTTCCGCAGGTTCGAAGGTGACGACCCCGCGCGCTTCGTTGCCCTTGGTTGGTACCAGCACCGCCGAGAGGACGGGTCTCTCCCGGTCCGAGGCGTGGTGTTTGTCGTCTGCATGCTCCGTGGGGTTTCCGGCTTCGGCGGGCTGGTCGGCGGAGGGGGGAGTCTGGTTCGGGGTGTCCTGAGCGACAAGGGCCGCAGGGGCGGCGAGGGAGAGCAGGAGGGAAAAGAAGGTGATTTTCATGAGGAGGTGTGTGTGGAGGCTTCCGGTGTTCCCCTCCTCTTCGCAGCAGGGAACTTGCCGCGCTTTCAGAAAACCGACAAGTCTCTGGAAACAAAAGGCATACCCGTTCCGGGCCTCCGTCCGGGAGAGGACCGCGGCACCGTGGTGCTGGCTCTCTGCAAGGTGTTCACGGGCATTTTGCAATCTCCTGACCGAGGGACGGGGCCATGGGGCGGGAGTCGCGGGGAGAGACGGAATTTCAGATGCAAGCGCTCCCGCCGTGCGTAACCTCTCGCCACGAAACATGGCGAAAGAGAAATCAGACAGGGCGGTGCAAGCGGACGCGGCGATCGAGGTGAGGGGTGCCCGCCAGAACAATCTCAAGGGCGTCGATCTCGACATCCCCATCGGAAAACTCACCGTCATGACGGGGCCGAGCGGCTCGGGAAAATCGAGCCTGGCCTTTCAAACGCTCTACGCCGAAGGCCAGCGCCGCTACGTGGAAACCTTTTCCCCCTACACGCGGCAGTTTTTCGACCGC
>CAYLJC010000671.1:0-1745 GCA_964383345.1 uncultured Akkermansia sp.
GCCATCCCACGCATTACAATATCCCCATGTCCGTCCTTGACTCCATCATCCACGTCCTCCGAGGCCTGCCCCTGCGCAAACTCGTTGACGTGGACCGCTATGTCCACCGCCTCAGCGAAACCGCAGATCGGGAGCGGGCTGCGGTGTTGCGGGAAACCCACGGCTACCTTGACGAAAAAGACGGGATGATCTTCGAACAGTCCCTGGAAACCTCCCGCCGCAGCGAGCCCCGTGGCTGATCGTTCACAAGGCATCCTGCTGGATTCCAGCGTCATCATCGCCCACTTCCGGGGCAAGATCGACCTGTTCCACCTCGTCGCTCCCGGCGAACCGCTCTTCATGCCGTTGGTTGCCTTGGGAGAGATCTGAAAAGGAGCACTCAAATCAGATGATCCCCCAAAGCATCAGGCCAAAATCACGGCTTTGCTGAAGATCGTCGCCGTCCTCAACCCTGACAGCACCACCGCCGAGCACTATGCCCGTGCTTCGGTCGCCTAGGAAGCCAAGGGAGGGCCAATCCCTGAAAACGACCTGTGGATCGCCGCCATCGCCCTGGAACTGGACATGCCACTGGCAACCCGTGACGCTCACTTCGAGCGGATCAACGGTCTCACAGTCATCAAGTGGTGAAGCACTTTCTTCGTGGTCCGCGCTCGCATTCTTCTTCAGCCACTTCCATGCGCCCGCCGGGCACAAGGTACAATTACCCGGTCGAGGCCTCCAGCAGCTTGAGGATTTCCTCGAGGTTCAGGAAGGAATTTTCGGTGAGATCGTCATCCGAAATCGAGACGCCGAAACGGTTTTCCAGATCGAGGAGCAGGTCGATCGAGGCCATCGAATCGAGGCCTGCCTCCCCGAGATCCTGCCGCGGGTCGAGCGTGTCCCCCGCGTTGAGGAATTTCAAATGAGGTCGCACCACGGTTTCGAGGTTTTCCAGAGAGAACGGGCCGGACATGGGATGAATAATGGAGGGAAGTCAGGGAAAAAAGCTATGTCACAGGATACGTTCGTGTCCTCCGCACAGACGGTGAACCGAGAGAATTTTTTCTCCGCGATGGACCACCTCTGCCGGACTCGTGCGACTGAGAAAACCGGTCACACTCGCGGTCACACCGTAGGCACCGGTATTCGGGATCGCGAGAAGGTCGCCCGATTCGACCCGGGGAAGGGTGATTTTTTTTCCGATGCAATCGAGCGGAGTGCAGAGCTGCCCGACCACATCGACGAGGATGGCGGGATTTTCAAGACGCGCCGGGGGCACCTCCAAATCGATGGAAAAGCGCGGGATGCGGCCCAGCCCCGCCATCCCGCCGAGGTGATGGATGCCGGTGTCGAGGAGGAGAAAATCCTTTTCGTCTTTGGACCGCTTGATCTCCATGACCCGGGTCAACAACGTGCCGCTGGAAGCGACGAGATGGCGACCCGATTCGAACCACCACTCCGCCTCCCGCGCCGGACCGCTCGCGGCACGCAGCGCCGCCAGGCCATCGCGCAGGGGAGAGAGATCCGGACCTCGCCCGCGGTGGGCGTAGGGCCACGGAAAACCACCGCCGAGGTTCAGAATCTCCAGGGGAAAACCGAGCGCTCCGCTCAGTTCGTCGGCCATCGCCACGGTTTTTCTGAAACAGGTGAGGAGAGCCTCGGGATCGCCGATCTGCGTGCCCCAGTAGAGATGGATGCCCGCCACCGAAACCCATTCGCCCGCGAGTGCAAGCGTCTCCCGCCCCGTCGCTTGCAGGACCTCC
>CAYLJC010000672.1:0-1743 GCA_964383345.1 uncultured Akkermansia sp.
GGCTTGTCCGAGACGGTGAGGGATTTTCGCTCCGACCGGATTGGGAAAGGAGCTGGCACCGAGCAGTTTCTCTCCGGTGAGGGCGGAGAGGGCGACGGCACCGAATCCGGCTCCGGCTCGGCTGAGAAAGTCGCGACGGCTCGCGGGTTGATCGATACGGTGGCAAAAGGACATGGCGGGGGGGATGAAGTAGTAAGGAATCTGGGAGCGGGAGGGCTAAAGAGCCAGCCGGGACGCTGGCGTCCCTCTCAGTGGAGGTAGAGAAATTCGTTGGAGTTGAGGAGGGCGTGGCAGAAGTCGGTTACGGCTCCGCTGAGGGCGGGGGCGGCGGAGGCGGGAGCGACGGGGGAGTTGCGTTTCCAGGCGGTGCCGGGGGCGGGAACCTCGCCCTTGCCGCTGGCAAAGTTCCAGTCGGCGAGTCGCGTCGGCGCGGGAAGGAGCGATTCGGCGTCGGAGCGCTGGGGGTAGGGGAGCAACTGCAAGCGATCCAGGATGCCCTCGCTCACGGTGAGGCGGGCGACTTGGCAGTCCCAGAGGTGGCCTTTCTGCCGACGACCGCCGATGAGGGGAGGAGCGGCGTCTGGAATGGCGAGCCCTTTGACGATGGGATGCGACACCGTTTCACTTTGCACCGGCGAGGCGGGATCGGAGAGGTCTTTCATGTAGAAAGTCACAAAACCTTTGGCGGGATCTTCTTGGGACGGTTTCGCCGAGATCGAGACGCCGAGATAGACGGGTTTGTTCAGCGGGATGTGCAGCCCCGAGGACACCACTTCGTAGACGCGGTTGTCCTGGAAGTCGTCGCCGACGAGTTGGGCGATGAAATTTCTCGGCTCGTAGCTGGACTTGGCACTGGTGACTCCGATGGACCAGCCGATTTCGTCGGAGGCACCGCTCCATCGACTCACGAGGGTGTTGACCGATGCGTCGGAGTAGACCCGGTCGAGGTTGGCGACGGCTTCGATGGTGAATTCGTCGTCGGGGATTTTCAGCTGGCTCGCCTCGAGTGTTTCAAAACGGCTGCCGGGTTGCAGCCAGAGGGCGTTTTCACCGAGTTCGATGCTCTTGACCCCTTTGAAGACGACGCTGGCGGGACGCAGCCCGGTTTCGTCGGGGTATTTGTCATCCGCCGGGAGGGCGGCGGGAGCGCCGGTCAGTTTTTGCTGCGAGGAGACAAAGGCGAGCGCCGCGTCGACCTCGTCCTGACGGACTTCGCGTCCGTAGGCGATGCGGTAGGCTTGACGAACTTGCTCGGGGCCGAATCCGCTTTTCTCCGCGAGAATCCGTCGCGCGAAGGAAGAGGCTCGCGCGATCGACCATTCACCGTTCACGAGCATGAGCGATTGGTTCGGGGTGGTGGTGGGGACGCGGTTGGGGGTGGAACCAAATCCTGCGGGGGAGTCGAATTCCCCCATGAGCGGTGCGTTGGTGTTGCGGCGCTTTTTCATGTAGACGCTGCGGTTCGGGGCGCTGCTGTCGACGGAGGGACCACCCTCGCGCTGGGTCAGTTCTCCCGAGGCGAAGAGGGTCGCGTCGCGGAGTTGTTCGGCGTCGAGACGCTGCGGCGGGAAACGCCAGAGGAGGCGGTTGGAGGGATCGGCGAGATCTTCGTCCGTGGTCGGCTCGCGCCGGGCGGTCTGGCGGTAGGTCGCGCTGCTCATGATGGTGCGGTGGAGCGATTTCAATTTCCAGTCGCCCTCGAGAAAGCGTCGAGTGAGCCAGTCGAGCAGGTCGGGGTGGCTC
>CAYLJC010000673.1:0-1736 GCA_964383345.1 uncultured Akkermansia sp.
TCACGCTCACCCGCGAGCTGCCGGATCGCATCAACCTGATCGTGCGCGAGCGGATGCCGGTGGCGTGGCTCTCCTCGCCGCCGTTGGGGATCCGTCCGTGGGACATGGAGCGGGGCTACCTGCTCGATGTCGAGGGCGTTTTGTTTCGTTGCCTCGATCTCAATGACGGGATGAAATCTCTTCCGGTGGTCGAGTCCTTCCAGGTCATCGAACCCGTTGAGGGCGGCAGGATCGAATCCGAGGGAGTGCGTTCAGGGCTGAAATTGATTCTGGAAAGCGACCGGCGTTTCCTGGAGCAGGGGATGACCGTCGCGGAGGTGCGGGTGCGCGATGAGTGGGCGGTGGAGGCGATCTACCAAAACCGGCTCGCGGTCACTTTCGGCGTGTTCGACTATTCCCGCGGCCTCGATGATCTCGCGCTCATTCTCGGAAACGCGGAAAATTCCGGCCGGCAATTGGCGACGGTGAATGTCGCGGCGATGAAAAACATTCCGGTGACCTTCGCCGGTTCCCACGGGCCGAGCAAGCCGGGCGACGCCGCTTCGCCCGGCGGAAAAGGCGCTCCGTCGGGGGCCTTGGAGCCGGTTCTTACGGAAAATGAGCAGGAAAAACACTTGCGCTCGATTTTGAACGGCGGATAACTTTCAAGGAGTCTTAATCTTATACGGAATGGCAGCCTCGAATATTTACGTCGGCTTGGAGATAGGCACTTCAAAAGTTTGCATCGTCGTAGGGGAGGTCCGCAGTGACGGCGCGATCAAGATCCTCGGGGTGGGGCAGCATCCCTCCGCCGGAGTGAGAAAGGGCGAGATCGTCGATCCCGAAACGGTGCAGACCTGCCTCCACGACGCCCTCATGCGCGCCGAGGAACGCAGCGATGTCGAAATCAACACGGTCTTTCTCGCGGTGACGGGATCCCATATCCAAAGTCTCAACAATCGCGGGACGATCCGGGTGGCCGACGAGCAGATGGAAATCACTCCGGAAGATCTCGACGAGGTCAAGAAGATCGCCCGCGACGTCCCGTTGCCGAGGGAGAACGGCTTCATTCACTCCATCATCCAGCACTACTACATCGACGGGCAAGACAAGATTCCGAATCCGATCGGGATGTTGGGACAAAAACTCGAGGCGGACTATCACATCATCCACGGGGTGAAAACCCGCATCCAGAACGCCATCAAATGTGTCCGCGAGGTGCCGCTGGAGGTGGAGGACATCGTGTTTTCCCCGGTGGCGGCGGCCCAGGTCGTGCTCAATCGCGAAGCGAAAAACGAAGGGGCTCTCCTCATCGACATCGGCGGCGGGACCACGGACTACATTTGCTTCGTCGACGGGGGGGTGGTGGCCTCCGGTTGTGTGGCCATCGGGGGCGATCATATCACCAACGATATCGCCCTCGTGCTGAAAGTGCCGTTGGCGCGGGCCGAGAAACTCAAGGTCGTTCACGGCAGTGCTTCGCTCCAGGGCATCGTTGACGTGGAGATCCCGGTGGAGGGCGATTCCGGAAAAACGGTGAGTCAGGAGTTGCTCAACCAGATCATGAACGCCCGCGTCACCGAGTTGCTCTCGGTGGTCCACGAACCGCTTGCCAAACAGGGCTATCTCGACAAGCTCGGGAAGGGAATTTTTCTCACCGGCGGTTCCAGCCTGATGAACGGAATCGCGGATCTGACGGAAGAAATCTTCGATGTTCCGGTACAAAAAGCGGGTTCCCCTTCCATGTCGGGACCCTC
>CAYLJC010000674.1:0-1734 GCA_964383345.1 uncultured Akkermansia sp.
TGCCGCGTCTCCGACGTGAGCGACCTCGACCGCGCCGTCTGCGCCCACATCGACACCGCCTCCTTTGAGAGAGCGGGCAAGGGCGAGGCGTGGGACCGGCTGCAAAGGGCGGTCTACTACAACGCCGGCTGGTGCGACGCCTACGGCTACCTGCTCGTCGCGACGGGCCGCGCCGAGATCATCCTCGACCCGGTCATGGCGGTGTGGGACTGCGGACCTTTTCCCCCTATTTTCCGGGAAGCCGGTGGCTATTTCGGCGACTGGTCGGGCCGCGCGGGCCGCATCGACGGCGGCGAGGCGCTCGCGACGAACGCGGCCCTGCGGGAGAAAGTGGTGGCCTTGTTGAACGGGTAAAAAACATGAAAAAAACACTGCTCCTTTTGTTTCTCCTCCTTCCCCCGGCCGCCCCTCGCGCCGCCGAAGGAACCGCCCCACCTGTGGCTGCGGCCGGGAGCGAAGCGACGCCCTCCCGCCGCCGCCATCCCATCGGCCGCGATGCCACCGGAGCCACGTTGTGGGCCTGGTCCCATTCCCAAACGACGGAGCGTTCGCCCGATCTGCCCCGCATCATTTTGCTCGGCGGTCCGCTCCCGGAGGACGGTGCGGATCTCCCGGCCGGAGCGGAGTGGCACGGTCTCTCGGCTCCTCTCGACACCACCACCTTTCCCCCGGACGGCCCCGCTTTTCGTCCGGAAAATGCCTCCGCCCATGCCATCTGGCGCTGGATCGGTCTCACCGCGCCCGACGTTGTGCTCGTCCCCGACAACGAGGAAGGCCGCGCCCTCGCCAGAGCCCTTGAGGAGTTCCCTCCCGCCGAGGTCGGTATGGTCGAAGTGGTGATCCGGCCGGAGGCGGGCGACCTGACGCCCGATTCCTTTCTCCCGGCCCGATCAGAAAACGACCAGGATTCCGCCCGATCGGAAATGCGTGCCCGGATCGAGCGCAGTCCGGAGGAGGTTCTCCGGCAACTCTCGGCTCACTACGGCGACCGTTTCGGCGGGTCCTACATCGACGCGCTCGCCGTGATCGTCCGGACCGGGGGCGGGCGGACTCCGCGCGCGGCGGAACTGGGCAAGAATCATCTCGAAAAGCACCCCGAACTGCCCAAGAGCGGAGGCGATATCGCCGGCACCCTCCTCTACGCCGTAATCGCCGAGCCGTGGGCGCGGGAGCGGGTCCTCGCCGTCGCCGACATGGCCTTTGACGCTGCGGGCGAACCGCTCGAGGCCATGCCGACCCACAACGAGATGAGCGACGCCGTCTTCATGGGCAGCCCCATCCTCACCGAGGCCGGCCGGATCACGGGAAATCGGAAATATTTCGACGCCGCCCTCGCCAACTACCGCTTTATCGCCAGGCTCTGCCTCCGCAGTGACGGACTCTATCGCCACTCTCCCCTCGACGAAGCCGCCTGGGGCCGAGGCAACGGATTTCCCGCACTTGGACTCGCCCTCGTCCTGCGTCATTTCCCCGAAGAACACGAGGGCCGACCCGTCCTCTTACAAGCCCTCCGGGATCACCTCGCCGCGCTCGCCCCCCACCAAGACGCCTCCGGAATGTGGCACCAGATCGTTGATCGTCCCGACAGCTACGCGGAGTTCACTTCTACCAACATGATCGCCTGGTCCATCGCCGTCGCTCTGGAACACGGCTGGATCGAAGGAGCCGACTGGGAAGCGCGGCTCGCGCGCGCCTGGAACGCGGGGAAGCGCCACATCGACACCCACCGAAACA
>CAYLJC010000675.1:0-1721 GCA_964383345.1 uncultured Akkermansia sp.
CACGCCCGCAGGGGCCACCGCGCTGGAGACCTGTGCCTCCCTCTTCTCGGAATCGTCCCTCTGTTTCGACGTCTCGCTCCAGGGGGCCGACGTCCTGACAAATCCGCAGGAGGCCGCGCTGTTCCAACTCTTTACCCTGGAAGCGAATGAGAACAGCCCCTCGCCCGCTCCGCAATGGGCCGACCGCGCTTTTGCGATCCGGTTGCAGGATTTTTTTCCCGACGCCTCGTCTTTCGAGACGCTCTCCGACGCCTCCGAACCCGAGGACTTCGTGCGGCGTTTTCTCGAAGTGCTCGGAGCGGGTCTCCGCGACGCGGTCCCGGACCTTTCTGAAACTATTCTCCCGCTGATCCGCTGGCAGGTCGGCGAGGACGGGAACTCCGCCCGGATCCAATTGCTCGCTCTGCTCCTCGCCAACGACGCCCCGTTCGAAGATGTTGGCGAGAGCTGCGGAGGGGAATTCGGATTTATCTTCGAGGACGCGGAGGTGCGGGCCCACGGCGTACGCGAGGTGATCACCGCCGTCGCGCTTCTCGGGATCACCATCGGTTCGGTGACGCCGGCCGAGGCGGGGCTGTTCTCGGGCTTTGGGAAAAAGAAAGAAACGCGCATCCAGCAAAACGTCTCTTCCGAATCGGTTCGCAGGGCACCCGCCCCCCTCAAACAGCAGGCCGCCGCGAGTGGATGGCAGGATGTCCACCGCGATGCCTACGTCAATCACGATCTCCTCGCGGCGGGTTCCGGAGCCGGAAAAAAGATCGTCATCGATATTTCGAAACAACGGGCCTATCTCATCGTCGACAACATCATCGCCCTCGATACGGCGGTCTCGACGGCCCGCTCCGGAAAATTCACTCCGCGCGGAGAATTCAAAATCACGGAGCGCGTCAAATCCGGCAAGACCTCGACGATCTACGGATGTTCGCTCCCCTACTGGCAGCGGCTCGACCAGAGCGCGATCGGGCTGCATGTCGGCGACCTCCCCGGCTATCCCGCCTCCGCCGGGTGTATCCGTCTGCCCGAGTCCGTCGCGCCGATCCTCTTTGCCAACACCGCCAGCGGCGTGCCGGTGCAGATCGTGGACTCGTGGGATCCGGCAAGCCTGCACCAGTCGCTCGCGCAACAGGACATCCTCGTGGCCGAGGTCGTTCCCCCACAAGCAGGCGGCTGAGGTCCGCTATTTTCGTATCCCGAAAATCTGGATGGCGTCCTCGTCGCGCATGCGGTAGCCGGTCCCGAAAGGAAGGGGTTTGGCGACACCCGATTGGTAGATGTGGTGGAGAAAAGGCTGGTTGTGCTCTGCGAAGGTGTCGATCGGACCGATGTATTTGCCGTAGTAGGTTGCGTTGTAGTAGGTCGCGAGGAATTCGGCGGGAATGCCCGACTCGTCCTGCAGGATGTATTGGCAATCGCCGACGAGATAATTCCGGATATTGGTGAAGCCTTCGGTGTGCATCAGGTAGGAAGCCGCCTTGAGATAGGCCATGCCCCCGGGTCGCTGGTCGAGGAAGGCCTTCATCGGGCTGCTCGCTTTGAAGCCTGAATTGGAGAGATCGCTTTTAAAATAATAGAGATTCTGGGTCGGCGGAAAATCCGGGAGCCGGTCGAGCGCCCTGACCTGGAGCCAGATTCCGTCGGCCTCGTCCGGACCGCCCACCACCACCGCTTCGCCGCTGCCTTCGAGCTTGATAAACTCCCCCTTGATGACCTCGTGCTTGGTC
>CAYLJC010000676.1:0-1713 GCA_964383345.1 uncultured Akkermansia sp.
GGCGGTGTAGAGGTCGTAGCGGCTCATCTCGACTTCGTGGAGTTCGAATCCGGCCTCGGCGGCGAGCTCCATGACCACCTTGCGGGTGATCCCGTAGAGGGTGCCTGATCCGACCGTGGGCGTGAAGATGACGCCGTTCTTGACGATAAAAATATTGTCCCCGGTGCATTCGGCGACGTAACCGGCGGCGTTGAGCATGACCCCCTCTTCGGCGCCCGAGGCGAGGGCCTCGACCTTGGCCATGACGTTGCTGAGATAATTGAGCGACTTCACCGCCGGGGAAAGCGAATCGTGGGTGGGTCGGCGTGTCGCGCAGGTCGCGAGGATGAGACCCTTTTCATATTTTTCGGACGGATAGAGCGAGATCGTCGAGGCGATCACGATGATGGAGGCCTGGGCGCAGTGGTAGGGGCTGAGTCCGAGGGACCCGACTCCGCGGGTCACGACGAGGCGGATGTATCCGTCGTGCAGGTTGTTTTTGCGAATCGTTTCGAGAGCCATCTCGCAGACTTCCTCCCGCGTTGCGGGGATGGTGAGGTGGATCGCTTTGGCCGAGTCGAAAAGGCGGTCGATATGCTCTTCGAGGCGGAAGACGCGGTCGTTGTAAAAGCGGATCCCTTCAAACACCCCGTCGCCGTAGAGCAGTCCGTGGTCGAAAACGGAGATCTTCGCCTCCGCCTGCGGATAGAAGGTGCCGTCGATGTAGATTTGCAGGGGTTCAGCGCTCATAAGGTCCGGTGAAAAGTTGGGAAACTTGCCCGAAGGGGAGGGGAAAGCAAGCGATTCGGGCCGGGTCCGCATTTCCGCTTCACCCGAAAAATCGCACCACTTTTTTCATCGCGCGGAGGAAAATCTCGACGTCGGTGTGGTTGTTGTAAAACGTGAACGAGGCCCGCGCCGTGGCGGGGACTTCGAGGTGGTGCATGAGCGGCTGGGCGCAGTGGTGTCCGACCCGGATCGCGACTCCTTCGGTGTCGAGAATGGTCCCGACGTCGTGCGGGTGGGCGGCGGCATAAAGAAAGGAAACGATCGCGACCTTGTCCGGTGCTTTTCCGAAAATACGGACACCGGGGATTTTTTCCAGCTCGCGGGTGGCGTGCGCGGCGAGTTCGCTCTCATACACGTGGGCGGCGGGCCAGTCGATCCCGGCCAGGTAACGGAACGCCTCGGCGAGACCGATCGCTCCCGAGATGTTCGGCGTGCCGGCCTCGAATCGCTCGGGAACGGTCCGGAAGGTGGTCCCCTTGATCGAAACCTGCTCTATCATGTCGCCTCCGGTCTGGTAGGGAGGCGCGGCGTTGAGAAAATCCCTCGGACCGCAGAGCACTCCGACCCCGTCGGGAGCGTAGACCTTGTGCCCCGAAAAGACGTAAAAATCACTCCCCACCGCAGCGAGATCGACGGGACCATGCGGGAGCGCCTGGGCTCCGTCGACGAGGGTAAGGACCCCGCGTTCCCGTGCGAAGGCGGTCATTTCGACGACCGGGTTGCGCGTGCCCAGCACGTTGGAAACATGGGTGAAGGCGGCCACGCGGGTGCGCTCGTTGAAAAGGGATCGCCACTCTTCGAGATCGAGTTCGCCGTTCTCGCGCAGCCCCGCAAAACGCAGGACGAGCCCGCGCTGGTGCGCGAGGACCTGCCAGGGCACAAAGTTGGCGTGGTGCTCCATGATCGTGAGGACGATCTCGTCGCCCTCGCGCAACTCCCCGGCGA
>CAYLJC010000677.1:0-1709 GCA_964383345.1 uncultured Akkermansia sp.
GTCACCGGGGAGCTTCGGTGGCAGGGCGAGTTTCTCATAGGGTTTGAAGGGCTCGAAATAGGGGCGCGGTGCGACGAAGGGCACGTGCGGACGCACGAAACCGGCTCCGATCCAGAACCGTTCCCCGGAACGCCCGGCGATCAGTTCGGACGCTTTCTTTGCCGTCTTGCCATCGCAATGGACGAGGTCATCACCGTCCGCCTCGACGACGACGAAGGTGTTTCCACCCACGACCGGCTTGGTTCCGTCGGGATTTCCTTCGAGGGTCTCCCCGTCGCCGGGAGCGCGCCATTCGGGACCGGGGGTGTTGAAACGTTCGGTCCAGGATAGGGCATCGTCGGCACCGTGATAACGTTCGTCCGAAGGATCGCCTCCATGATCTTCAACTCCTCCGGGCACGCCCATGTGGTAGAGCTTGCCGACCCGTGCGGTGTAGGCTCCGTGGTTTTTGAAGTGTTGTGGCAGGGTGGCGCGGTCGCCGATCCGCGGGCGTGGATTGGTGTAGCCGAGCACTCCGGTGGCGTGCGGGTAGTAGCCGGAAAGGAAGGAAGCGCGCGACGGGCCGCAATAGGTCGCGTTGCAATAGGCGCGGGTGAAACGCACTCCTTCGGCGGCGAGGCGGTCGATGTTGGGCGTTTCGCAGACATCGTTGCTGTAGCAGGAAAGGGCGGTGTAGGTGAGATCGTCGGCGATCAAAAAGAGGACGTTGTAGCGCGGCATGTCCGCGGCGGCGATGGGGCCGGCAAGCAGGAGGGAGAGGGCAATCCAGACGATCATTCTCATAGGTTGAAAGAATGAAAGAGGGGAGGTGGGCTGGCGAGATGGATCCCACCGCGATCACGGGCTCCGGGATAAGCGACGCATTTCTCGTCATCTTCGTGACCCGGATGTAATTTACCGCCATGATCGCCTACCATTATCTCGAGCGTGGCATCGCCGGACTCGGACGCGCGCATCTCGCGGGCAGCATGTCGGGTCATCTCGGTTCGGCTTTGCTTGCCGGCTATTTCCTCGGCGAGATGAAGCCGGATCTCGACCCTGCGGTCCATTTCGCGATCGAGCGCGATCTCGAGCGCATCCTCGGCGGGGAGGAGGCGATCTGGTTCGACCCGGAGAAAACGGGGGTGTCCATCGAGGCGCTCTTCAAAAGCGAGAAAGATCCCGGGTCACCCGGCTCGGGGGCGACTGAAAAATTGGCGGCAGCACTGGAGCCGAATCTCGGCAGGCTCCGCCAGAGCGGGCACAATGTCATTTTCGGGTCGCTTGCGATTCGGGCCTTTGCGAGCCACCCCGACCTCGCGACGCCGACACGTGTGGAAGGGGCGCGAAAACTGCTCTCCGCCTTCGATACCCAGGGGCCGGGTCGGGGCTATCTTGGCAAAGACCGCGGATGGGTGAGCCCGAGAAAGACCGCCGAGGAGGACGGGCTCGAGTTGCCCGGATACGAGGATCTCGAGGCCATGGCGGTGGCGACCCTGGATCTCCTCATTGGATCCGTCGCGGAGCGGCGGCAGGGATACGGAGGGCATTTCCACCTCATCGACCACGCCGCCGCACTCATCGATCTGGCCGATTGCGGTTTTCCCGATCTCGCCCGGAAGGGGATCGCGGCGCATCGCGAGCATTTCGCGCGACTGCAGGCGCTGCCGATCCTCGAGGACGAGCTCGGAAAACTCGTCAAATCGGAGATCGATCCCTTTTCGCCCGAC
>CAYLJC010000678.1:0-1705 GCA_964383345.1 uncultured Akkermansia sp.
AGAGGGTGAAGGTGAGGTGGAACATCCAGGTGAAGCCGATGAGACCGTAGAGCCAGTCTGTGTCAGGCCGGCTCAGATCGGAGACGGTCCACTCCATCAGGGTCCATGCCGCGATGACAACAGCGGTGTAGAAGGGGAAAAAATACGGCGAGAGAGAAATGACAAAATTGTTACGGTTTGTCGTGATGTGTCCTCCCTCGGCGGAGATGTGGACCTGGGTGACGCGACCGCGGAAGACCAGCACAAAAAGGGCGTGGGTCAGCTCGTGGCCGGCGACGTAGAGCCACATCATGGGGGCGCAGCGGGCTCCGTAAAAGAGAACCAGCCAGGCGAGGCAGCCGATCCCGAAAAAGAGAAACCCCGAGGAATTCCAGTAGGCGCCGACGAGAGTGTCCGCTCCCAGGAGGACAAACAAGGTCTCCAGCATCAGCCAGCAGACCGGGAGCAGGAGAACCCCGACGAGCCGTTTCCCCCAACGCAGGACCGGTCCCTCGGGATCTTCGAAGGAGGCTGCGGCGGGCAAGAAGGCCGACAGGCCCTGCGGCGGCGGGTATTTCCGCTTTCGGGAGCGAAGATTCTTCGGGTTCCGGGACAAGCGCGTGGATTGGCCGGAGGGTGAATCAGGCGCGACCGACGTATTTTTTGTCTTCGCTGCTGACCTTGATGCGATCTCCCGGATTGACGAAAAGCGGGACTTGGATGCGCAGACCGGTTTCGAGCACCGCTTCCTTGGTGGCGGCGGTGGCGGTGTCGCCTTTGACGCCGGGGGCGGATTCTGTCACCTCCATTTCGATGTTCGAAGGCAGCTCGATCGTGACCGGTTTTCCGTCGACGAAGAGGACCTCGACCGAGATCCCGTCGATGAGGAGGTCTTTGCTGTCCTCGATGAAAGTCTCCTGAAAGGTGATCGTGTCGTAGGTGTCCGGGTCCATGAAATGGTAGCCGGTTTGGTCCGCGTAGCTGAAGTCGAGCTTCTGGCGCTCGGACTGCACGATGTCGACCTTGTCGCTGGAGGCGAAGCGGATGTCTTTCGTTTTCCCCGAATTGAACGAACGGATCGTGGCCATGATGAGGGCGTTGCCTTTTCCGGGAGTGCGGTGCTCCAGCCCGAGGACGATACCGATTTCGCCTTTGTAGCTGATGCACTGTCCGCGTTTGAGATGGGTTGCGACGATGGCCATGAGAAGAATGAGTTGGTGAAATTAAGGTTTCTTAATTTTGCAGGACAAAAGCGAATATTGCCATCGTTTCTTGTGATCACAAGATCGGAAATAATGATTTGAGTGCCGCGTCCGGAGGTCACAGAATGGCCCGGTGAACACTCCTGCATTCGATCCGGTTCCGCGCCGCCGCCGTTGGCTCGTTCTTGCGCCCGCGCTACTCATCCCGCTGGCCGCGTCTTTCTTTTATTTCGTTCTCTACCCGGGAACCGCGTTTGGAAACGGATTCTACAAAGGGGTGAAAGTGTTCCTCCTCCTCTGGCCTGTCGTGGCCACCCTTTTCATTCTCCGGGAGAAGATGGTGGATCGTTCACGCCGGAAGCGGCACCTCGTGGGAGTGTTGCCGGGGGTGGGATTCGGTCTCCTCGTGGTCGCGCTCCTCTTTTTCCTGCTCGAAGCCACACCGCTCGGGCAGGTCCTCGACGGAAACCGGGATCGCATCGCCGGACGCATCCGCGAACTCGGGGACGACGGACAGTTTCTCT
>CAYLJC010000679.1:0-569 GCA_964383345.1 uncultured Akkermansia sp.
TCGCATGGCAGGACATCCCGTGTTTCTTGAGCAAATCACGTTTTGCGGCACAGTAGGCGGCGTCGGCCTTGGCGACTTCGAAATGATCTCCCCAACAGGCCAGCTCGACACCGTCATAGCCCATTTCCCTGGCTTTCACGACAATGGTCTCGCAGTCGAGATCAGCCCATTGGCCGGTGAACAGGGTGACGGGTCTGCCCATGTCGATCAGAAAGTGGCGGTGGCCCCGATGTGGAAACGGCCGCTCTCGTTCGCGACGATATTCTCGGTGAAGACCGGATAGCCGTAATCGAGCCGGAATTTGAACCAGTCGCTGTAGTTCCAACGAAGACCGATTCCGACCGATCCCAACTGGAAGCTGGAAGGTTCGAAAGGCAGGAGATCTTCGTTGCCGAGATTGGCCGCGTCAAAGAAGCCGAGGAAGCGGAGACTGTCGGTTTCGTTTTCCCAGTTGCCGATGCGAGCCAGCGAGATTTCCGGGGTGTAGAGTTCGAAAGTTCCCCAGGCACCGTGATCGCCGCGGGCGACGCGCTGGTCGAAACCACGCACCGTGTCATATCCACCGGCAC
>CAYLJC010000679.1:579-1702 GCA_964383345.1 uncultured Akkermansia sp.
CTTTGAAACGCATCGACCAGTCGTCGCGGAGACGGCGTTGGTGCTCGAAACTGGCGATGGCGTAGAAGTAATCAGAGGAGGATCCCGCTCTCGAGGAGGCGAAAACCGCATCGGAGTTGTGGGGATTAAAATCGCCAGGAGAGAAGACCCCGCGGATGTCGAACTGACTCACCCCGCGGTTGTGTTGGATGGTTTCCTGATACCCGAGGCTGAACTGGAAGATCTCGACCCGCGAGCCGAAGAGTTGGATATTGTTGCGGTTGGCGAAATCGACGAACTCCAGGTTGTTCCCGTTCGATTTCCAGTCAAACCCGAAATCCATTTCGCGCTGGCGATTGTTTTTGCCTTCCAGGGGGATGCCGTAGCGGGCGCTCAACTGCACGTTGTCTCCGTCGGAATCGAGGAAGTTGCCTCCGCCGATGGGAATGGGGTCGGAATCAATGTCCACATACGAGGCCAGCACCGTCAGCCAGTGACGCCACGGCAGCGCGTGGGTGTAGACGAGCGAGTTCGCCCGGACGTGCTCCATGTCGAAGTCACTGGTGTACTGGTAGCTGAGGCTGCGGTTGGGACCGAAGGCGTCACCGAAGTTGAAACCGACGATGAAACGATCTTCGCCGAGGTAATCCGTGCCCGAGTCCTCGTAGCCGGTGTAGAACCAGTTCGCCCGGGTCTGGTAGCTCTTGAGAATGACATCGGTGGTCCCGAACTCGTAACCGGGGGCATAGACCATATCGACCTTGCGGTAGGGACTGCGGTTCACCCAGGAGAGATCGCGGAGCACTTCGGAGGCGCGAATGACCTCCCCCTTTTTGATGCGCATCTGGCTGCGGATGAATTCCTCGGTATCGGCGTCGACCCCTTCGACGCGGACGCGGGCCAGTTCGGACTCGATCACGACGAGCTGCACAACGCCGGAAGTGATGTCCTGCTCGGGAATGAGCACATCGACGACGGGGCGGTCGCCCTCGCGGTAGGCGACGATGACATCCTTGACCATCTGGTCGAGCGAAGCGAGCGAGACGGGACGTCCGATATAGCTTTGCAGGACGAGGCCCACGGGGCGCGGGAAATTTTCAAAATCGTGCCAGATGCCCTCGACTCCGGGCCAGCCGTCGGGACG
>CAYLJC010000680.1:0-1701 GCA_964383345.1 uncultured Akkermansia sp.
CCGTTCATGCCTCTCCTCCCCTTCGACGCAGTTCCCCCACCTCGACGACCCGCCCGAACCTCGGCAGGAGGAGCGGATCGTGGGTGATCATCAGCACGCTCGCCCCGATGCGCGCGGCTTCGCCGAGGAGGAGCGAGACGATTTTGTCCTGGTTGTCCGGATCCAGATTGCCGGTCGGTTCATCGGCGAGGAGGAGCGGCGGCGAAGTCACGAGCCCCCGGCAGAGCGCGGCCCGTTGCCTTTCCCCCTGGGAGAGCTGCTGCGGAAACTTGTCGAGCTGCGCGGCGATGCCCGCCCGTTCCGCGAGATCCTCGCAGCGATCGCCCATTTCCCTGCGGAACCGCAGTTGCGCACCGATGTGAAAGGGCACGAGGATGTTTTCCCGTATCGTGAGGTAGTCGAGCAATTCGAAATTTTGCGGGACCAGCCCGATCTTCGCGAGCCGGAACCGCTGCCGCGCCGCCGCCGCCAGCTCGTTCACGAGCACTCCGTTGACCGTGACGCTCCCCTCCGCCGGGGTGAGGATGCCCGAGATCAGATTCATAAGCGTCGTCTTGCCGCAGCCACTCGGGCCGATCAGAGCCACCGTCTCGCCTTTCCCGACAAAAAAGTCATCGATGGAGAGTTGGAACGACTCCCCCGGATAACGGAAATGAAGCTTCTTACAGCGTATCATCAGGATTTCGGTGTCGCCTCCCGGCGTGAGATTTTTTGGACTCGCTCTTCGTTGAGGAGATCGAGCCCGCTGATTTTCCAGGTCTCTCCCACCGCCGAAACGGTCATTTCCGCCTCGTAGCGATTGGTACGCTCGTGAGTATGCCCCCAGTGGGTGACTTCGCCTATGGTGACCCATTCGACGCGCCTGCGGAACCGCTCGGGCCGCCCCCCGCCGCCGTCGGTCTCCTGGCACTCGCGCAGGGCGATCTCGTAGACCCGCACCCGCGGCCCGCCCGATTCCTCCAACTCGAGCGACTCGCGCATTTCCAGATAGACTCGCTCAAGGAGCGGTCCGGTGACACTGGCTTCGAGAGTGTCGTAAATGGCCTCTTCGTCGCGGAAATCAAAGGCGTGGTAGGTGTTCCGCAGCAGGGCGTAGAGGATCTCCTCGACGACCGGGCCCTCCGGCTCGACGACCTCGCTCCCCCGCACCCCGAGAGCCAGGAAACCCGCCACGCAACCGCCCGCGAGGAGCCCGCCCATCCGCGCGAGGGATCGATTCCGCCGACGGATCACCACCAGGGCGGCTCCGAGCCCCATGGCGAGGCCGGGCACCAGCAGCAACCGCAGCGGACGTGTCTCCCTCACCTCCATCGCCGGGAGTTTCCGCAACGAAGGCAGGGCGCTCCCGCCGCTCTGCCGCCACCGCATCGTGTTTTCCGACGGAGTCAAGACCCGCGCCGAGGGTTTGCCCCGGCTCGCGATCTCCACCACGAGACGTTCCTGTCCCGGGGCGAACCAGCGCCATTCCAGTTCCAGCTCGGACACGCCGCGAACGGCGGCGGAAAAGGTCAGGCCGACGAGAGCCTCGTTCAGGGGAATGGCCTCGCGCTCGTCGGAGACGAAGCCCTTTTCCGCATCCGGCACGATGAAACGCACGGTTCGTTCGGTGAAACGCGGAGACGCCTCGGGGATTCGCACCTCCACCCCCGGGGTGAAGAGTCCTTCCATCTTTTCCAAAACCACTTCCCGTTCGGCCGCGTC
>CAYLJC010000681.1:0-1695 GCA_964383345.1 uncultured Akkermansia sp.
GCTCGTTCAGGCGCAGGTCGGTGGTCACCACCGCCGGGAGCGTGACCCCCAGCGCCGCCGCTTCGCCTACCACCTCACCGCCCGCGCCAACCTCCCCGCAATCGAACGAACCCGCCGCCTGTCGTAACACTCATCACTCGGAGGCAGTACTCTGCCATTCTCGCCGTTTCAGTTGGTTGTCCAGGAGCGTTAGCATGAGTATGACGAAGGGCCAGCGAATCACGCTCTATCAGAGGGAAGCAGACTCACCATTCGGGCGTAAACTGCTGAACTTGATCTTTGACATCTGCCACGACGGCGACATCGCCGCGAGCGAGATCGATAAACTCCATTCGTTCCTCGTCGAGCAGCCATCGGAGTTCCCTGCGGCTGTTTTGCTCCGTGCGCAGACGCGCGAGATGCTGAGCGATGGACATGTTGACCCACATGAGGCGCACAGGCTGAAGCTGTACTTTGTCCGCATAGTCCCCAAGGAAGTGCGGGGCATTGTCGAGACCCACTTAGAGTCGATCGGGCTGCCGGCTCTCGCGGAGGATGTGCCTCGATGGCATCACGACCCGGCGACGGCCAGGCAAATCGACTACATTGTGGCGCTCGGTGGCGATCCGCCTAGCACATTGAAAAAGGGTGCGGCTTCTGCCATGATCGAAAGTCTTCTCGAACGGAGGCCGCCGACACCTCGCCAGCTCATGCTGCTCCGATTCTTCGATCAAATGAAACTAGCCTCTGCCACAAAAGACGAAGTTTCATTGTGGATCGACCATACTTTTAGCGATGACCGTGCGCTGCGCGCCTGGGAGAGCTTCAAGTTGGCTACGAATCACCATCCCCTTGAGAAGGACCCCACCGTCGTTCCGATCGGCGTGTACAAGAAATACATGAAGTGAGCAGGTAGGATTTGCCCGAATCTGCGGCCACCTCGGCAACCGGCACGAACCGCCGGACTGTCGCATCCGGAACGGTGAAGACTGCGCTTCTCCCCGGATATTGTTCTCTTTAACGTTCGATCAAGCGGCGAAATCATGCACGAGGAACTTTCCACCGAACTCCTCCCCCTCGAACACGCCCACCTCACCCCCGGCGTCCGTTCCTCCCGCGCCGCCCTCGAATCCCTCCTCCACGAGTCCTTCACCGAGATCGGCGCCAGCGGCCGCCTCTACACCCGCGACGACATCATCCCTCTGCTCCTCGCCAAACAAACCCACGCCCCGCGCACCATCTCCAACTTCCACACCCGCCGCCTCGCCGACACGGTCGCCCTGACCACGGACACCCTCACCCGCACCGACAACGACGGCACCCAACACCACTCCCACCGCAGCTCCCTCTGGCTCCTCGACCCCGGCCGCTGGTGCCTCACCTTCCCCCTCCCCCTCTGATCCCTAATGGCTAATGGCTGATCCCTGATCCCTGCCCAAAAACGGAGCCAACCGGGTCGGGCGCTCCCCTGCCCGACCCGGTCTTCGCTCCTGATTCATGAAGGGCCCCGGGCGCGTGCGTCGACTCTCTCTCCAAGCCTCGCCTCCGCCGGCCGCCCGCCTCCCAACGGACCGCCAGCCGCGCCCGGGGCCCCGTTCAGCGGCCCATCCCCAACCCCGCCGCCCCCGCTGCGGCTCGCACATCATGCACCCCAACCCACGCACCCCCATGAATCCCCCATGAACCCCAATTAATTCTGCCTCTGGCCCCCCTCCC
>CAYLJC010000682.1:0-1682 GCA_964383345.1 uncultured Akkermansia sp.
GCCTTGGTCCAACTGATGATTTAGAAATGCGAATCATTGCCGAGAGCTTTGTTGGCGTAGGCCATCGAAATCCCCGTGGTGCCGTCGGTGACGATGGTGAGCTGGTGCTGTTCTTTGCCCAGTTTCGTGATGCGGATCGTTTTGACTCCTTTGATCTTTCCGAGGGCGCGGCTGATCGTTTTTTTGCAGCCGGAACATTCGATTCCCTTCATCTTCGCGGTGTAGGAAGTCTCTGCGGCGAAGGCCGCTTGCGAGAGAAACAGACTCAAGAGGAGAAGACAGGTGGAGAGAGCTTTCATTGGGAAGATAGGAAATTATTAATGCAAGTTATTTGCATAAAGTTCTTGCATTCGTTTTGCATTATGGCAGAAAGTTTTTACAAACGCAAACAAATTGCGAATAGAAATCCCCGTCCACAGATGAATACAATCAATAAAACGGCAATGATCTGTGCTCCTTTTCTGATGCTTCTCCCTTTGGCGGCCGAGGAGCCGGAGGCGAGCGGGGATGAGGTTTTCGAATACCATGTCGGGGAGGTGGATTACCTCAGCGGCGAGGGAGTGAATCTCGGGGGATTTCTTTTTCCTTCGCTCTACTTCAACGCTGTCGGCGGTCTTTTTGAGCCCGGCGCGGAGGCCGGGGATTTCTCCACTTCCCCCCACGACCCGAAGAACGAGGCGAGTATCCAGGCGATCCACCTGCATCTCGACCTGGAACTCGGCGAGGCACTTACGGGGGCGGTGAGCGGGTTCGGTTTCCAGGGGGAGGACCATGTGTGGGAGGCGGAGTTGGAGGAGGTTTTTCTCCGGTGGCGGTGGACGGAATACCTCTCGATCCGGGGCGGACAATTCCTCAATGCCTTCGGGTTCCAGTCGGATCTGCACCTCCACGACTGGTTTTTTGTGAATCAGAATCTCACGAACAGTCGCTTGCTCAATGAGGGGGAGTGGATCACCCAGGGCGGGGAAATGCAGTGGGGCACCCGGAAGAGCGGGCGGCTCTCCCTCGCTCTCGGCGGGGTGCGCTCCCATTCTCACGATCATGGCCATGGCCCCGGCGGGATGACGCACGAGGAGGAGGACCATGATGACGACCATGACCACGAACATGATCATGACCACGAACACGAAGATCTTCACGCGGAACACGGACACGATCACCTCGATGCGGAGGAAGCCGGCTTCCAAAGTTGGGTGGTGAGCGGTGACTATCGTTTCCGCTTTCCCTTCGATGACAGTGTCACGGGCAGCGTTTCACTCGCCCTGGGGAAAAATGGATTGGATCGCAATACCTACGTGTATGGATTCGGCCTGCGGAAGGTCTGGAACGGTCACGACCATGGTTCCGGAGGCCCCGACTTTTGCAGCGGAGCGCTCATGTTCCAGTCGGAACTCATCGGGCGCGAAGTCGAGGGCTATGCGGCGGATGGAACGGGGCTGCAGTTCGACGACCACGGTCTCTCCCATTCGATTCATTACGGGGTCAGTGACCGCGTCACCGTCTCTCTGCGGCACGACTGGGTTTCGGCGGTGGAAATGGCGCATCTCAGTGATCGCCATCGTCTTTCCGCCGCCTTGACCGCTTTCGTGGATTCCGCACAGCGGGTTCGTGCCAGGATACAATACGACTACCATCAGGACGACATCATCGGCAGCGAACATGTCGCCTGGTTCCAGATGCAA
>CAYLJC010000683.1:0-1657 GCA_964383345.1 uncultured Akkermansia sp.
CCACTCGGTATCACTGCCGATGGAAACGCCGGTGTGGAAAACGATTCCGTCTTCGGTCATGAGGTTGACGCGGCGCTGCACGACATCCTCTTTGTCGAGTTTCATGTTGGGAATGCCATACATGAGCAGTCCGCCGATACGGTCGGCACGTTCGAAGACGGTGACATGATGACCGGCCTGGTTGAGTTGGTCGGCGCAGGCGAGTCCGGCGGGACCCGACCCCACCACGGCGACTTTTTTCCCGGTGCGAATCGCGGGGATGCGGGGCACGATCCAGCCTTCCGCCCAGCCTTTGTCGGTGATGGCCTGCTCGATGCTTTTGATCGTCACGGGTGGTTCGATGACCCCGAGGACACAGGATCCCTCGCAGGGCGCGGGGCAGACCCGTCCGGTGAACTCGGGAAAGTTGTTGGTCTTGTGGAGACGTTCGAGGGCTTCTTTCCAGCGACCGCGGTAGACAAGATCGTTCCACTCGGGGATGAGGTTGTTGATGGGACAACCGCTCGCCATGCCCGAGACGATGTGTCCGGTGTGGCAAAAGGGGGTGCCGCAGTCCATGCAACGGGCTCCCTGGGCGCGATATTTTTTCTCATCGCCGTGGATTTTGAATTCCTTCCAGTTTTTGAGGCGTTCGACAGGGTCAATTTCAGAATCGGTTTTGCGACCGATTTCCATGAATCCGGTAGGTTTTCCCATAATGTGTAGCGTGGAGAGTGGGGGATGAAGGTGATGTCGGCGGGGGATCAGTTGCCTCCGATGCGAGAGAGGTCCCGCATGTTTTCCTCGAAGGCGGCCATGGCGGCTTCGTCGCCGGAGAGGCCCTGCTCTTCGACTTTGCGGAAGCATTCGAGCATGCGCTCGTAGTCTCTCGGGAAGACTTTGAAGAACCGGGGCAGTTCGGCGTCCCAATTGTCGAGGATGGCCCGGCCGCGCGCGGACCCGGTCAGGGTCACGTGTTTTTCGATCTCGGTTCTGAGGTTGACGATGTCGGCGTCGGTGGTCTCGATGACGCGATAGAGGTTGACCATCTCACGGTTGAGACGGGTCTCGAACTTGCCGTCGATGTCGTAGACGTAGGCGATTCCGCCGGACATCCCGGCGGCGAAATTGCGTCCGGTCTCGCCGAGGACGATGACCTGGCCACCGGTCATGTATTCGCAGCCGTGGTCGCCGACCCCTTCGACAACGGTCTTCACGCCCGAGTTGCGGACGCAGAAACGCTCGCCGGCGATGCCGTTGATGTAGGCCTCGCCGAGGGTGGCCCCGTAGAAAGCGACATTCCCGATGAGAATGTTCTCCTCGGCCTTGAACCGGGAACCCACCGGAGGATAGATGATGATCTTGCCGCCGGAGAGGCCTTTGCCGACATAGTCGTTGGCGTCGCCCTCCAGTTCGAAGGTCATCCCGGAAGGGGCGAAAGCGGCGAGGGACTGTCCCGCGCTGCCTTTGAACTTGAGGTAAATGGTGTCCTCGGGCAGACCCGCTCCGCCGTGCTGGCGTGTCACCTCGCTGCCGGTGATGGTGCCGACAACGCGGTTGATGTTGATGATGGGCAGCTCGATGCGCACTTTTTCCCCGCGCTTGATGGCGGGTTCGCAGAGCTTCAGCAGATGGGTGTTGTCGAGGGCGGCGGCGAGTCCGTGGTCCTGCTCTTTCT
>CAYLJC010000684.1:0-1648 GCA_964383345.1 uncultured Akkermansia sp.
ACGGCCCTGCCCGCGTGCCTCGGTTCATCGCGGGCGGAGGGGGCTATTGCGCCACCCCGGGGAAGCTGTCGACGTATTTGATCTTGAAATCCGGAAACTGGGTCACCAGTTGGATTTTGAAGTCGGGGAAGCTTTCCACGATCTGCCATTTCCCCGGGCGATCCGGAAAGGCGGTCACCCGCTGGACATGGAGATCGGCGAAGGAGGTGACGACCTGCACCTTGTAATCGGGAAAGCGGTTCACGAACTGGATTTTCCCGTAGACCTTGGCGACCGGAACCCGGCCCGCCGAAGCCAGGTGCATGGAGACAGCGCCCAGGGCGAGAAGAAGGGTGGCGAGCCGGAACCGTTTCATGAAGGATGGACGATCAGCGCAACCGGGTATCGCAAAAAATATCCTTTCCCGGAAACGGGAAATGGAGCATAGCGGATTTGAACCGCTGACCCCCTGCATGCCATGCAGGTGCTCTACCAACTGAGCTAATGCCCCGTTTTCCGGGTCCCTCGGGGTGGGACGGGCGGGGATAATGCAACAAGATCGGGAAATGGGCAAACGGAATTTCGTCCCGTCCCGATTTTCTCCCGGGAAGCGCGACGTGGTCTCGCGGTCCTATCCCGTTGTGACGATCCAATCCAGGGTCAGGCCCATGCCGTGGGGCAGCGGCACGACGGGGCCGTCCCCGGTCAGGTGCGGCTTTGTCGTGGAGGCTTCGCGTTTCAGGGTGAAGGTCTCGCAGGAACCCTCGAATCCGTAGAAAGCGGGGCCATTTTCGCAGAGGAAGCGGGTCAACATCCCGACGCCGGCGGGGGTGGAGAGATCGCATCCGGCCGCTTCCAGGGCCATGGCGTAGAGTTGCGGGGCGCAGCCGCCGGTGTAGCATCCCGCCGCGCAGCCACATTCCGTGGCCTTGGTGCTGTGGGGAGCGCTGTCGGTACCGGCAAAAAATTTCGACTGTCCCGGGGTCAGGACCGCCTCGCGCAGGGCGGCGCGGTCGCGTTCGAATTTCACCAAGGGAAGGCAGTAGAGATGGTAGCGGAGTCCCTGGAGGAGATCCGCGACGGTGTAGAGGAGGTGCTGCGGCGTGATCGTGGCCCCGACATGATCGGGGGCGGAAGCGACGAAGGCGGCGGCCTCGGCCGTGGTGATGTGTTCGCAGACGATGCGCAAACGGGGATGGGCCTCGATGATTTTTGGTAAGTAATCCGAGTAAAAACAAGATTCAGCGGATTGATTGGCATCGAAATAGTGAGATCCGCTCAGGCCGTGTTGTTCGCCGTGGATACAAAGAATGATGCCGAGATCTTCCATTGCCCGGAAGACATCGCCGCCGATCCATCGGTCCATTGGGACGCCGTGTTCGGAGTTGGTGGTGCCGTGAGGCGGGTAGTATTTGCAGGCCTTGAGAAGCCCCGAGCGGAAGCCCGGCTCCATCATCGCCGCCGAGGTGTCGGCGGTGAGGTAGAGGGGGACGAGGAGTTGGTCGAAGGCGTCGGCTCCCGCCGCGAGAAGTTCGTTGCGATAGGATTCGATCGATCGGGCGGTGTCGCTGTCGGGACCGGAGACGGCCGACACCGGCGGGCGGGTGTTCGGCATCGCGAGAGCTCCGGCGCAGCCCATCGCGATATGGTCCGCCAGGTAGAGGGCCAC
>CAYLJC010000685.1:0-1641 GCA_964383345.1 uncultured Akkermansia sp.
CAACACCGGCATTTATTCCTTTGACTATCTACGGGAAATGTCTTGATAAGTTATTGATTGTAAGCTTTCTGTGTTTTTAAATTTTTTCCGGCTCCTTTCATCTTTTCTTCTTTTTCCTCCATGATCCCCAACGTCCTCGCTGAACGCTATGCCACCGCCGACATGAAAGCGGTCTGGTCCCCCGAAGGAAAAGTCCGGCTGGAGCGCGAACTCTGGGTCGCGGTGATGAAGGCCCAGCGCGACCTCGGGCTCGACATTCCCGCCGAGGCCATCGCCACCTACGAAAAGGTCATCGACCGGATCGACCTGCCCTCCATCGCCGCCCGCGAACGAATCACCCGCCACGACGTCAAAGCCCGCATCGAGGAATTCTGCGATCTCGCCGGGCACGAGCACATCCACAAGGGCATGACCAGCCGAGATCTCACCGAAAACGTCGAGCAGCTCCAGGTCTTCCGCTCCCTGGAAATCATTCGTTTCCGCACCGCCGCCGCCCTGCACCGCTTTGCCCGCCAGGCTGATTTATACCGCGACCTCGTCATCACCGCGCGGACCCACAACGTCGCCGCCCAGATCACAACCTACGGAAAACGCCTCGCGATGTTCGGCGAAGAGCTCCTCCTCGCCGCCCGTCAGCTCGACGAGACCATCGCACAATACCCCGTGCGGGGTCTCAAGGGGGCGGTCGGAACCCAACTCGATCAACTCAGCCTCTTCGACGGCGACGCGACCAAAGTGAGCGAACTGGAGAGCCGCGTCGCCGTCCATCTCGGCATCGCGAAGGTTTTCACCAACGTCGGCCAGGTCTATCCCCGCAGCCTCGATTTCCAGGTGGTCTCGATTCTCAACCAGATCGCCTCGGCTCCCTCCGGTTTCGCCAAAACCCTCCGCCTCATGGCCGGACACGAACTCGCCGGAGAAGGTTTCGCCAAAGGTCAGGTCGGTTCTTCGGCGATGCCGCACAAGATGAACAGCCGTAGTTGTGAGCGCGTCAACGGATTCAAAACCATCCTCGGCGGCTACCTCACGATGGCCTCGGGTCTCGCCGGGGACCAGTGGAATGAAGGGGACGTCTCCTGCTCGGTGGTGCGTCGGGTCATGCTGCCCGATGCCTTTTTTGCCGCCGACGGACTCCTCGAGACCCTCCTCACGATCCTCGACCAGATGGACGTCAACCCCGCCGTGATCGAGCGTGAGAATCGTCATTACCTTCCCTTCCTCCTCAGCACCACCATCATGATGACCGCCGTGAAACGCGGTGTCGGACGTGAGACCGCCCACGAGGTCATCAAAGAACACGCCGTGGCCGCCGCCCGCGCCTACCGCGCCGGGGAGAGTTCCCACAACGATCTCCTCGACCGTCTCGCCGCCGATGATCGTCTCAAAATGAGTGCCGCCGAACTGCAGGCTTGCCTCGACGAGGGACGGGCCAACGCCGGAGCCACGGACGGTCAGATCGACCATTTTCTCACCGAAACCGATCGCTTTGTCGCGCGGTGCGAAGGGGCCGCCGGGTACGCGCCGGGCGGGATTCTGTAGCAGCTTGCGGGGCGGCGGCGGAAAGGGAACTTGCCTTTGCCCGAGGGATTTTGGTATCCCTCTCGGTAATGAGCACTTACGCCAAAGACCGGGAAGGGGAGC
>CAYLJC010000686.1:0-1640 GCA_964383345.1 uncultured Akkermansia sp.
CAGCACCAAATCGTGGGACGATCTGCGGGCCGCCTACCTCGTCATCACCAACCTGGAGCCGCGCGACGAGTCCCACTGGGTCTCGGTGATCTGGCATATCGGAATCAACGCGACGGCCAACATGCAGACCGACCTCCGCCTGCCCGCTTTCGAACGGGATCGCCGCTTCAAGGAATACGCCTTCCAGGCGATAGACCTCGCCGAGCGCGGTCTCGCCCAGCTCCCCGACTCGGCCGCGATCCGTCTGCAACTCGCCGAAGTCTACCGCGAAAAACTCAAGGACGATTGCGCCACGGCGAGGGTCTACGGTGAGATCATCGGTCTCCCCGGAGCGCCTTCCTACGCGCGTCGCTTCCACGGGTATTTCATGGCGAGGTGTCCCGGTCGTGAGGAAGAGGCCTACGAATACCTCATGGACCTCTACCGCGAGGGGGAACGTCAGCACCTGCCCACCCTGATCAAGGAGATCAAAAATCTGGAGGAAAAACTCGCCATTCCCTCGCCGCAGCGCATCCCCGACGGCGATCCCGACCGGCCCCAAAAAATGCCCCGAAAGCCCGCCAACGTCCTTCCCGGTGGCATCGTGGTGCCCTGAGGGAAGACGAAATGGACCCGGTCCGGCCCGATTTTCCACACCGTTTGCCGTCGTTTTGCTTCCCTCGTATTGCGAAAAGCTCTATGTATGGTTAGTTCCGACTTCCCCACTGGAACGATCCGCTTCTTCCCGGAGGGTTTTTCAGCGAATGAAATACGCCATTTTCGGAGACATTCACGCCAACCTCGAAGCCTTCCAGGCCGTCCTGGAAGACGCCGAGGCGCAAGGATGCACCGATCGCGTCTGTGTCGGGGATATCGTCGGTTACGGTGCCAATCCCCGCGAGTGTATCGCGCTGGTCCAGGAGCTGGGATGTCCCGTGGTGAAGGGCAATCACGACGAGGAAGCCGTCCTCGAAACCTCCCTCGAGGGACTCAATCCGCTCGCACGTCAGGCGATGGAGTGGACCCGCGCCCAGCTCGATCCCGACGACCGCGCCTTTCTCAAAAGCCTCAAACTCGTCCGTCAGGTCCGCGATTTCACCATCGTCCACGCGACCCTCGACACGCCCGGGAGCTGGACCTACGTGACCAACAAGTTCGACGCGATGGCCAGCTTCAGCTACCAGTTCACCCAGCTCTGCTTTTACGGGCACACCCACACCCCGCGCATTTATGTGAAGAGCGACAGCGTCGAATCGCTCGAAGAGATGGAGGTGCGGCTGGAGATGGGGCGGAAATATTTCATCAACATCGGGAGCACCGGTCAACCCCGCGACGGGGACTGGCGCTCCTCCTACGCCATTTACGATGCCGACAATCAGGAGGTGACGATCCGTCGCATCGACTACGACATCGAGACTGCGCAGGACAAAATCATCGACGCCGGACTCCCGGAAATGCTGGCGCACCGGCTTTCACTCGGCAAATAGGGCAGCGACGTGAACCTCTCTGCCTGCGAGCGAATTCTCATCGTGAAACCGAGTTCGCTCGGTGACATCGTCCATACCCTGCCCGCCGCCGAGGCCTTGCACCGGGCCGCCCCCTCGGCTGAGATCGACTGGCTCGTGAACTTCCTCGAGAGCGAGCGGGCCCATTTCGCGCTC
>CAYLJC010000687.1:0-1628 GCA_964383345.1 uncultured Akkermansia sp.
TCGGGATCATCGCGTCGATCGCGAGGATACCGGTCTGCACCGGGACGCTAACGGACTGCCGGGGAATGATGCCGGGAGCGATTTTCTCCACCGGATAGGTCGTCGATGTTTTGATCTCCCCTTTGCCATCGACCGGCTGGCCGAGCGCATCGACGACACGTCCGAGCATTTCCTTCCCGACCGGAACCGAGAGAAGTTTGCCGGTGGCTTTGACTTCGTCGCCTTCCTTGACGTTGAGTCCGTCCCCGAGCAGAATGCAGCCGACTTCGGTCTCTTCGAGGTTCAGCGCGAGGCCATAGAGACCGCCCGGAAACTCGATCATTTCATTCAGCATGACGTCGCTGAGCCCTTCGACTTTGGCGACGCCGTCCCCGATCTCACGAACGATACCCACGTTCGATTTTGACACGGAGGTCTTAAGGGCGGCGATTTCGGATTCCAGTTCCTGGAGAATGTTACTCATGACGTTGCGTCAGGTGAATCGTTGGAGTCAGTGGTTATCAATTAAAGTTTTCGGAGAGCCGCTCGATGCGGTTTTTCACGCTGCCATCCCAGACATCGCTGCCGACGCGAATTTTCATTCCGCCGAGCAATTCCGGAACCAAGGTGAATTCGGGGGTGATCTGCGGACCGTATTTTTTCATCAGATCCGCGACGACCTGTTCCTTTGTTTTTTCATCGAGGGCGACCGCGCTCTGGATGATGGCGCGGTGCCGTTCGATCTCGAGTTTTACCAGCCTCCAGTAGGCTTCCCCCACCTGGATGTAGCCACGCGGCTGGGTCTCTTTCAATTTGTTCACGACCCGCTTCACCGTGGGGAGATCCAACCGGCCATCAACCAAAGAAGCCGCGAAGAGCTTCTTGGCAGTGCGTAGGGCTTCTTTCCGTGATTTCATAGGGTCGGCTTTGAGGCAGGACAGGGTCAGAGAGCGACCTGTCCGGCGGTCTCCTCGTTGATGCGTTTCTGGTCCCCGTCGTCGAGGACCTTGCCGGTCACCTTGGACGTGGCGTCGATGACGAGTCGGCCGAAGTCACGGCGCAGCTCGTTCATGGCGCTTTCGTGCTCCAAACGGGAGGCTTCCCGCGCTTTCTCAATGATGGACTGGGCTTCCTTGACCGCCTCCTGCGTTTTCTGGCCGCGCACCGCTTCGGCGCTCTCGCGGGCTTCCGCAATGAGACGCTCGGCGTCGAGGTTGGCCTGATCGAGCATGCCCCGGACTTTCTCCTCGGCCTTGCCGAGCTCCGTTTCGATCGTCTTCAGATTCGCCTCGCCCTCCGCGATGCGCTTGCGGCGAGCCTCCAGCATCGCGATGACCGGACCAAAGGCATATTTGGAAAGGATGACATAGACGATCAGGACGATGATCACCTGGGAGATGAACTTCGGCCAGTCGAGCCCAAAAGTTTGTAGGATGCCTTCCATCGTCGGTGGGGAGCGTTGAAGTTGAAAAATCGGAGCCTGTAAGGAAAGGAAAAAGTGGTCCGCGGCCGAAACGGGACCGCGGACCGCTTGAATTCACATCAGCCCTGAAGAGCCATGATGAGCGCGTAAATCGCGACCGCCTCGGCGAGCGCCATCCCGATAATCCCGATGGTCAGGATGTTACCGAAAGCACTGGGGTTGCGTC
>CAYLJC010000688.1:0-1625 GCA_964383345.1 uncultured Akkermansia sp.
GTGCGAATCCCGGTGATCGCGATGGTCCCGATGATGGTGACGATCACGATCACGATGATGATGATCGCGATGGCGGTGGTCCCAATGATGATCGTGATACTGGTAGCGAGGACGGTGGTAGTACCCGCCGTCATAGTATCGGTTCGTTCGGTAGTACGCGGTGGAATAAGAGCCGCCTCCCCCGTACCCGTGTCCGGGGCCGTAGTATGGATCGGAGGTACACGAGAGAAGAGTTGCTGACGTGGCGAGGAGGCACGCGGCTCTGACACCGGAGTGGAGGAGGGTTTTCACAGATCTATTTGAAACAAAAAACGGGGAAACGTTCAATCGGGAAATCATCGTGTCAGCCTGTTTCGCGTTTCTTTTTCGGAGCGTCCGTTCGTTGTCGTGTTGCCGGTGCTCGCGAAATTCGGCTGAAAACCGTCCCTTCCCGCCGGACTGCGCTGGCGTGGGGACGGCCTTATACGATTTGTCCCGACGAGGCCCTCTCCAGTGCCGCATCCACTTTGCGGCTGTTGGCACCGGGGGTGCCGGATTTTTTCGAAAGGATGCGGTAGGTCACCGGAATCACCAGGAGAGTGAACAGTACCGAGCTGGATACACCGAAAAGGATCACCACGCCGACGACAAAGCGGGTTTCGGCGCCCGCGCCACTGGTGAAGATGAGGGGGAGGGAGCCCATTACGGTCGTGAGGCCGGTCATTACGATGGGGCGGAGGCGCAGCACTGATGCCTCGATCACCGCTTTTTCGAAGGGCATCCCGTCGGAGCGAAGTTGGTTGATGAATTCGACGATGAGAATTCCATTTTTGGCCGCCAGTCCCACGAGCATGATCATTCCGATCTGGCTATAGATGCTCTGCGCTTGATCGGTGAGATAGAGTCCGAGAAGGGCCCCGGCAATGGCCACGGGAACGGCGAGCATGATGGTGAGCGGATGAACGAAACTTTCGAACTGGGCCGCGAGAACGAGGAAAACGATGAGGAGGGCGAGGGCAAAAATAAAGAGAACCGATCCCGTTGAGTCGCGCAGATTGAGCGATTCGCCCTTGTAGCCGATGATGGCGGATTGGGGAAGTTTTTCCCTGACCGCTCTATCGAGGTAGTCGAGGGCTTCGCTGAGCGGATAACCCGGAGCGAGGTTCGCCTCGATCGTGACGGAGCGGACCCGGTTGTAGCGGTTGAGAGTGCCCGAGTCGGCGAATTCACGCAGACTGACGAGATTGGAGAGTGGGATGAGTTCGCCGCTCTCTCCGGACCGGACAAAGAAATTTTGGAGATCTCCGGGGGAACGTTTGTCGTCCCATTCTCCTTCGAGGATGACGTCGTACTCCTCGCCTTTGTCCGTGAAGGTGGTGACTTGACGGGAACCAAGCAGAGTTTCGAGAGTGGTGCCGATCGTCTCGATGGAAACGCCGAGATCGGCGGCGCGGGTGCGGTCAATTTTGATGGCGAGCTGGGGTTTGCTCTCTTTGTAATCGTAGTCGACACCGGTGAGGCCCGGGTTTTTGGCGGCTTCCTCGAGCAGGATATCCCGCCATCTCGCGAGCGTTTCATACTCGGGACCGCCGATGACAAACTGGACTTTCTTCTGCAATCCGGTGGAGAGACCCTGTCGCATGATC
>CAYLJC010000689.1:0-1617 GCA_964383345.1 uncultured Akkermansia sp.
ATCTGCAGGACGTGCTCGACATTCCGGATGGCCTCGACGCTGATACGACGGGACTTCGACTCGGGGCCGATCACGCTGGTGGAACTGGAGCGCAACTCCTCCAGCGAGGTCGCTCCCTTCGCCCGATCCCGCTCATTGACCATCTCCATCATGCGGATGGCGAGGCGCTCTTTCCCGCTGCCGGACGGACCGGTAATGAGGTAGGCATGGGCGAGACGTCCGTTGGCATGGGCCAACTCCAGCAACTCGACGGCTTTTTTGTAAGGGAAACTCATGTCACGTATCCGGGGAACCGGCTCTCCAGCAATGCGGTGATGGCGGCGGTGACCTCGGCGATTCCGGAGGAGGCGTCGATCACCGCGATGCGATCCGGCTCGGCCTCCGCCAGGGTGAGGTAACCATGGCGGACCGCCTCAAAAAAAGCAAGGGGCTGGGTCTCCATGCGATCTTCCTTGGCTCCGCTCGCCCGCACCGCGCGGGCGTGACCGGTCGCGGCATCGAGATCGAGGAGAATGGTGAGGTCCGGGAGGGCGGGTCCGACGGCAAACGCGTTGATCCGCCGCACCGTCTCCGCATCGATGCCGCGCCCCACCCCCTGATAGATGGTGGTCGAGTCCAGAAAGCGATCCGCGACAACCCACTTGCCCGCCTCCAGCGCGGGCAGGATACGCTCGCGCACCAGTTGGGCGCGACTCGCGGCAAAGAGGAGCAATTCGCTCTCGGCGGTGAGATTGGCCGCCTCGGGATCGTATTGGAGCAAATCACGGATCTTTTCCCCGATGACGGTGCCGCCGGGTTCGCGGGTGAGAAGCACTTCGAGATCGCGCTGTTGCAGATCCGCGACGAGACGGCGGATCTGGGTGGATTTGCCACAGCCCTCCGACCCTTCAAAAGTGATGAATTTCCCGCGTTGCATCCGTGCTGATTTCATTCAAGAATGGCGGGGCGGGATGGTCCCGTCCCCTGCCCTTGTCATTTCAAACACCTATCCCATGTCCAGTTCAACTGCAATCACCTTCGGCTCCCGCGAGGACCGGAAAGCTCTCGAAAACGGCCTCACCTTTTCTCCGAAATTCGACGAACACGGACTCATCGTCGCGATCGCCCAGGATGCGGACACCAACGAGGTGCTCATGGTCGCCTACATGAACGAGGAATCGCTCCGCCAGACCCTCGAGATCGGCGAGGCGGTGTATTTTTCCCGCAGCCGACAGCAACTCTGGCACAAGGGCGCGACCTCGGGGCACACCCAGATCGTTGAAAAAATCCTGACCGATTGTGACCAGGACGCCCTCGTCCTGAAAGTGCGCCAGCAGGGCCCGGGATGCTGCCATGCCGGATATAGATCCTGCTTTTACAGAAATATACAGGAAACGGGCCAGCCCGTAACCTTGGGCCGGGAAATCGCCGATCAGTCCTACGACCCGGAAAAAGTCTACCACTGAGATTGAGAGCGCGCTCCCCCGTCACTTTCGACAGGAAAGCAAAACCGCCCCCTCCATGAAATCTCTCTGGTCCGATTCCGACGCCCGCAAATACAAAGGACCGCTCGCCAAACGGGTCTACACCTCGCGCCTCCTCGGAGCGAATCCCGAACTGGTCCTCCACGGCGGCGGC
>CAYLJC010000690.1:0-1614 GCA_964383345.1 uncultured Akkermansia sp.
CCGCATCCGCCTCCATTCCCCCGCGGTGAAAGCCCCGGTGAAGCTGATTTTCGCGGCCGACACCCACCTCTCGCGCGATGATGCCCGCGGCGAGCCCTTCCGCGAATACAGCGGCCGGATGGCTGGCGGCTACCAACGCACGCGCCACTTCCAAACGGGTGCGGAGACCCATCCCGAGGCTTGTTTCGTCGAGACCCTCGGCGTCGCGAAATCCGAGGCCGCCGCGAGCGTGGTCCTCGCCGGGGATCTCCTCAGCTTTCCCTCCGAGGCCGCGGTCGAGTGGGTGCTCGCCCGTCTCGGCGAGTCGGGACTGTCCTGGCTCTACACCGCGGGGAATCACGATTGGCATTACGAGGGACTCCCGGGCTCGTCGGAGGACCTCCGACGGGAATGGATCGAAAAGCGGCTCCGCCCCCTCTACAACGGACGGGATCCCCATGCGTCGGCCGCGGCCATCGGCGGAGTGAAAGTGCTGCTGATCGACAACTCGACCTACGAGATCACTCCGGAACAGCTCGACTTCTTCCGGCGCGAGACCGCCGGGGAGTTGCCCGTGATTCTCTGCGTTCACATCCCTCTGTATGCGCCCGGTCGTCCGGTCGGTTTCGGCTGCGGCCATCCCGCGGGGGGAGCGGCCACCGACAAGCACCACGCCATCGAGCGCCGGCCGCTCTGGCGCGAGCGCCATTCGGAAACGACGATGGCCTTCCATCGCGAGGTCTTCGCCTCGCCGCACCTGCTCGGCGTCTTCGCCGGCCACACCCACCAACTCTCCACCGACGTCGTCAACGGCGTGCCCCAGGTCGTCGCGGGAGCCAACGCGACCGGCGCGCATCTCGTGATCGAGATTCTCCCCGCGCCGGCATAGACCGCGTCACGGTGCGGCGGGCCCGGCGATTGCCGCCTTGAAACGCCCGACCTGGTTCTCCAAGCCATCGAGAAATTCGTCCAGGCTCTGCGCCCTTCGCACCGGTTCTCGTTCGCCATTCCGGTCAGAGGCCAGGAACAGGGTGGGGAACGAATTCACCCCCCACTCGGAAGCCATCGCCTGGTTTCTTTCCTTCACGTCCGCCGGCTGCGAGCGCCGGCGCGGGAAATCAATCTCGAGCAGCACCAGATGACGGTCGGCAAACGTCTGGAAATCCGATTTCCGGTGGACCGACTGCTCCTGTTTCTTACAAGGCGGACACCAGTCGGAACCGGTGAAAAAAACGTAAACCGGCAAGCCGAGCGTCTTCGCCTCCGCGAACGCCTTTTCAGGGTCATCGTGCCAATCCGCTCTTCGCCTCGGATTCGACGCCGACCTGGCACCGGAGCCGGCCGCCGCGACGGGGACCGCCGCCGCCTTCAGCGCGGAGATGATCTCGGGCGACTCCTCCGCGAGAGCCTGCAATCCGATCTGATCATCCCCGCCCAGGCGGGCGATTGGAATCACGAACTCCCTGGCATCACTTGTGCGGCGAAAGGCGATTTCTTCGCCCGCTTTCGCCAGAATCAAACCCTCGGTCGAGCGCCCGTCCGCACTTGTCAGCATCCACGGCTTCGGAAACTGCTTGGACTCGACGACTTTCACCGCCGGAGCCGGTGCCGGTGCGTCGGCCGGAGAGGGAACGT
>CAYLJC010000691.1:0-1612 GCA_964383345.1 uncultured Akkermansia sp.
GGTTTCCACGGCGGCGGCGCGATGGACCAATTCCGACAAACGCTTCCGCTCCGCCGCGTTGTCCCGGACCGGTTCCGCGCGGAGCCGGTCCAGTTCCCCCTCCCGCTCCCGGATCGCCCGTTGCAGGTCGGCGACGGTCTCGTCCGCCGCAGTGGCGCGACCCGCCAGTTGCTCGGCTTCGTGGAACCGGGGAGAGGTGACGCGGAAGGGTTCGATTTCCGCCAGGGGAGCGTCGATCCCGAGATCCTGACACATCGCCGCCACGGCCCGCTCCTTCGCCGCGGCTTCCCGGCTTCCCGCCTCCACGGCGCGCAGCGTTTCACGATAGGTGCCCAGATCGGTATGGAGTCGATCGATCACAGTGGCCTCGGCGAGAATCTCCGGACGTTGCGGAGTGTCCTCCAGTGCCTTATCCAGGCGGAGTCTCTCGGCGGCGAGCTGCTCGACTTCCCTCGCGGCGGAGTCCCGCGCCGCCAGCGCCTCCCGAATCCGTGCCGCGAAGCCCCGCGGCAATTCAGGCAAGCCCGCCAGCGCTTCGATCTGCTGACGGCGGTCCGCCAGTTTTCCCACGAGGGAGAGTGCCCCGCGGCAGCGATCCAGCCATTCCCGGCGGGCGAGATGCTCCCCGCGCTTCGTCGTCAGCTCGGCGAGCCGGGCGTTTTGTTCCGCCAATCTCTCTTCGACTTCCTTCCAGGCCTTCGGTGGGATGAGGTGATTCTTTTTTTCTTTTTGGTGGTCTTTGAACTCCCCGATCAACCTCCGGATCCGCCGTTGTCCCCGTCCCGAAAAAAGTTCGTCCGCCTCCTCCTCCAGGGCCGCGATGACCCGGTCCACCGGAGTGCCTCCGAGACTGGCCGAGAAAAGAGCCTCGCCGAGACGCCCCTCCCCGCGCAGCAGTTCATCGGCCCCTTCGCGCAGTTCCTCGGATCCGAGTCCGAAAAGGCTGTTGAAATACGCCTCGTCGACCGCCCCCAGCATCGCCAGCAGTTCCCCCTCGTCGAGGGCCGCGCCGTTCCCGTCGAGGAGGCTGTCCTTCCGTCGTTTGCGCCGCTCGAAGACGCGGCTTTCCCCGTCCTCGCCTTCCAGCTCAACACGCACGCGAAGCTGGGAGTAGTCGTGCAGGAAATTGTCCGGCGATCGCTCGGGGATTTTGAAAAGAAAGCCCCGCATCGCCCGCAGCAAACTGCTTTTTCCCGCTTCGTTCGGACCGAAAACGAGGTGAAAGTCACTCTCCCCCCGGGGGAATTCCGCCGAGAAATCAGTGAAGGGACCGTAGGCCGGAATCTCGATGCGCCGGAACCTCATGCCTCGCCTCCTTTCGACACAAGATGCTCGAGGATGAGATTGCGGGCGTCGTCGTGGATCTCGCGCAGACCCTCGGACGTCCATCCCTCCAGCAATTCCTCCCGAATATCGCTCGGAAGAGCATCCAGCATCCTCCCCACTTCCGCGGGCAGGGCCGCGACGGGATCGGTGTCCGCCGGAGTCTCCAGGGTGGCTTCCACCACCACCCGGGTGAGTCCGTCGCGTTGCGCCAGTTCCTCCAGGCTGACCTCCGGACGAGTCGCGATCTGGATCTTTTCGATCCAGACGACCCCTTCCCCGAAATCCC
>CAYLJC010000692.1:0-1608 GCA_964383345.1 uncultured Akkermansia sp.
GAAATGTGATTCCGTTGCGGCCCTTGAGTGAAGGAAAACCACCCGGCGTCAAGGCGATGCCAATTTTAGCAAATGAGTGAATCAAGCAACAAAACAGCGGAGCTTCAGCTTCATGATCGTGACACCGGCAGTGCCGACGTGCAGATCGCACTGATGACCGAGCGCATCAACCACCTTACCGAGCACCTCGCGGCCAACAAAAAAGACGTCTCTTCGCGGCGCGGTCTCCTGCGTCTCGTCGCCCGCCGCCGCAAACTTCTCGATTATCTTTCCCGCACCGATCCGGAGCGATATCAGAAGGTGATCGCAACCCTCGGCCTGCGCCGCTAACCCTTTTTCCATGAAAGCGCCGGAGTTCCCGGCGCTTTCTCTGTTTTGGGAGAGTCGGGCCCATCGGCCGCGACCGCCCCGCCACAAAACAGCCGTCCCTCCCTCCGCCCTCGTCTTCGGGCGGAACTCGCCGGGACACCCCCGATCAGGGCGCGACCGCCCGCGGGACGGAACCACGAATTTTCACACCAAAAAAGGAAACATATGAGTATAGAAAAAATCACGTGCCAGGTCGGCGCGCAGGAAATGACGATTGAAACGGGCAAAATGGGCAAGCTTGCCGATGGTGCCGTGACCGTCCAGGTCGGAGAAACCGTGGTCATCGTGACCGCCGTCTCCCAAACGAAAGTGAAAGAAGGACAGGACTGGTTCCCGCTTTCGGTCGAATACAAGGAAAAAGCCGCCGCTGCGGGCCGTTTCCCCGGCGGATATTTCAAACGCGAAGGCCGTCCCACCGAAAAGGAGATTCTCACCTGCCGGATGACGGACCGCCCGCTGCGGCCCCTCTTCCCGAAAGGTTACCTCTACGATACCCAGGTCATCGCCCTGCTCCTCAGCGCGGACGGGGTCAACGATGGCGACATTCTCAGCATCAATGGAGCTTCCGCGGCGCTCTGCGTTTCGGACATCCCCTTCGCCGGACCTGTCGCCGCCGTTCGGATCGGTCTGATCGGCGATGACTTCGTCGTCAATCCGACCTTCGACCAACGCGAGGAGAGCACCCTCGATCTCGTCTACGTCGGTCTCCGCGACAAGGTCATCATGATTGAAGGCGGTGCCAAGGAAGTGCCGGACGAGAAGTTCAAGGAAGCCCTCGTTTTCGCCCAGGCCGCGATCCAACCCATCCTCGACGCACAGGAGGAACTCGCCCGCCGCGCCGGCAAGCCGAAGCGCACCGTGGCCCTCATGGAAGTGCAGGACGAATTGCTCGAAATCGCCTACGAAGTCGCCGGCAACCGCATTGAGGAAGCCCTTTACAAAGCCTCCAAAATCGAGCGCGGAGCCGCCGTCTCCGCCCTCCGCAAGGAAGTCTCCGAGGCGATCCTGGCGCGGTATCCCGAGGCGAACGATTTTGCGATCTCCCAGGCCTTCGATTACCTGCAGAAAAAAGCCTTCCGCATCAGCATCCTCGACAAGGGCCAGCGCTGCGACGGTCGCGACATCAACACCATCCGCCCGCTCTCGGGCGAGATCGCGGTGCTTCCCCGGACCCATGGTTCGGCCCTCTTTGCTCGCGGCGAAACCCAGGCCCTCGTCGTCACCGCGCTCGGCACGGAG
>CAYLJC010000693.1:0-1607 GCA_964383345.1 uncultured Akkermansia sp.
CATCGCGATATTGTCCTCGCCGAGATGGGCGGTTAGCGACGGCCCGCGCTCCGGAATGATGATCCAGTAGAGATCGAGCGCGTGCATGACCAGGTTCCACGCCGCCACTCCGGAGAGCAGCAGGGGAAGCTTCTTCCACCGTTGCACCAGCAGGACGGTGAAGGGCACGAAGAAATGTCCGATGACGAGGAAGGTGATCGTGTAGACATTCCAGAACGCGGTGTTCCGCGTGAGGTAAAATTTCGTTTCCTCGGTGATGTTGGCGTACCAGATCAGGAAGAATTGCGAGAACGCGACGTAGGCCCAGAAAATCACGAAGGCGAGCATCAGTTTGCCCATGAGATGGTAGTGCTCCATCGTCACCACGTTCCGGAGGTAACCGGCCTTGCGCAGACCGGTGACGAGGAGAACGAGGACTCCCATCGAGTTCAGCGCCGCCCCGGCGAAGAGATAGACCCCCCACATCGTGGAGAACCAACTGTAGTCGAGAGCCATGAGCCAGTCGAAGACGAGGAAGGTCCAGGCCGTCGCATAGAGGGGCAGGAAACCGCAACTGCCGCGGCGCATCCAGCGGAACCACTTCGGATCGCCGTCGTGATCGAGGCGCACCGACCATTTCCGCAGCACCAGGGCGATGCCGGTGAGGGCGAGGAAGTAGAAAATCTGACGACCCCAGAAAAAGCCCTCGTTGAGATAGCCCCGCTTGGCGAAGAGAAGGGCTTCGTCGTGTTGGAAATGCTTGTCCACGAGGGTGGCGTGGGCGCCCTCGGGCGAGAGATCCTCCTCGGCGAGCCTGGCCGCCTTGGTCTCCAGCGTCCGGATGTTCTTTTCGAGATGGGCGCGGTGTCCGGGACTGGGTGCCGCCACGTCGGCGAGATCCTTTTTGGCCTGCTCGACCGCCGCTTCGGCGTCGGCGATGGCCGCCTTGCGCTCGACCACGTAGGCGTCTTTCTCCTGCGCCGCCGCCTCATGGGCCGAGGCCAGCACCGCCTCCCGTTTCGGGAACCATTCCCAGAGGGCGTCGCGGAAGCCGAAGCCCGAAATCAGGAGCGGCAGCGCGAGAATCAGGGTGAAGGGAATCAGGGCACCGAGATGCTCCATGAGCCGCCGGATCACCGTCCCCCACCCCGAGTTGCTCGAATGGTGCAGCAGCGTCCAGAAGAGTCCGCCCACCCCGAGGGAGAGAAAGAAGATCACCGCAAAGAGCCAACTGTAGCCCATCGATCCCGCCTGATCCGGCATGACAAAACGAAGCAGGAAGAACAGCGCCATACCGCCGAATCCCACCCACATGCTCACGAGCTTGAGCAAGGCCGGGGATTTGAAAAATTCCCCGTCCTTGAAATCGTCGCCGTCTTTTAGTCCCGCCATAAGTCTTCCGATTAGTAAAAAATGATCTCAATTACCGGACGCCGCCTGGAGTCCGCGCAGGTAGGCCGTGATGGCCCAGCGATCCCTCACCGAGGTGACGCCGTTGTAGGGTTCCATGAGCCCCTTGCCATGGGTGATGGTCCAGAAAATCTGGCCTTCGGGCATTTCCTGCACACGCGGGTCGAGCAGATTGGCGGTGGGCGGGATCATCCAGTATTTGGACACCACCCCGGCAC
>CAYLJC010000694.1:0-1594 GCA_964383345.1 uncultured Akkermansia sp.
CGGGTGAACACCCCGACCCGCACCGCGCAGCAGGCGGAAGAGACACGGGCCGTCTGGGGCGACGTGGCCCCGGAGACGGTCGCCGCACCGCTACGCAGGGCCGTCGAGGATGGCCTGATCGCCGACGCGAAGACCGCCGTGGCCTTCCAGAAGAACGTCGTCGCCCCCCGTAACTGGACCGAGGCCGACATCGACACCGTGCTGCGGGCGCTCGACGACATCCGCGTGGCGAACGGCACCACCGAGCCGCTAATGAGCGCCGTCGATCTCGCCAATCCCGCCACGAAGACGTGGCTGGACAATGCCGAGGGGCTGGCCCGGATCAACGAGGCCATCGAGGTCCAGGATTCCATCGTGCGCTCGTCATGGGCAGGCAAGGATGCGAAGACCGCCGCCCGCATGAAGCGCGACTCGCTGCACAAGCAGGCCGAGAAGATGCGGAAAGACCTCGGGTGGAAGGACCCGAGCAAGGCGACGCCCCCGGCGAACCAGCGGCTCACGGGCAACAAGGACGCCGAGTCCCTACTGGGCCGTATCCGCCCCGCCGACAAGAAGACGGCCAGATACGTCGCCAACCTGAAGAAGCTGGAGACGCTGGAGTTCGGCGACGCCCCGGTGCGGAACCTCACGGTGGACCGCCACGGGCTCGTCTACTTCCACGGCGCGATCCTCACGGACGACGAGATCGCCGTGCTGACCCGCCATACCTTCGAGAAACTGGACGGCTCCACGGAAACGTTCCTCGACCGCTGGAACCGCTACCTCTCCGAGAGCCGCGCCAACGTCAAGACGACGCTCTCGGAGTCGGACGACGTGGCCGCGTCACTGGCGATGGCCATGCGGGACTACGAGGCGCTGGTCCGGCGTATCTACCCGGTGCGGGAGCTGCCGCCGATCCTGAAACAGATCGCCACCTACACCCGCTACCTGCGCGAGAAGATCCTGGGCTCGTGGCTGTCGGCTCCGCGCTACATCGGGACGCAGGTGGCGGGCAACCCGATGCTGATGGCGCTCGGCGGCTATGCGAACGCTACACCCGAGATGTTCCGGGGCATCAAGCGGTCGCTCGAAGAAACCCACCGGATGCACACGGTCGTCGGCGCGGACATCTTCGACACGAACCTGCCGATCATGCAGGCGGACCGTATCGCCAACAATTGGGGCACCGCCCGTGCGCCCGAGGTGCGGCGGCACGTCTCGTCGGGAACCGACCTCCGCGAGGACTACGGTGTGGTGGAAGGGTTTGCCAGGCGACACGGCTGGTCACGACCGCTTGCCTTGCCCGCCCGCGCCGTCTTCGGCGATACCCGTGTCATCCGCGTCGGTGCCGCCGTGGACATGGCGGGCCGCGATGCGGTCTACGCCACGGCGTTCAACCGCCGCATCCGGGAAACCATTACCGACTTCCGGGCCAACGCGAACAAGGTCCTCATGGACACCGGCATGACCCGCACGCAGGCGGTGGACGCGCTGGAGACGTTCTCGCGGACCCACCCCGACGGGTTCACGTCGAACCATGTGCGGGAATTCTTCCGCATGTACGTTCCCGACGGCAAGGCGGAGCGGCTGGCGCGGGACTGGCAATCGGCGGTCA
>CAYLJC010000695.1:0-1594 GCA_964383345.1 uncultured Akkermansia sp.
CAAATGCGGGTGATCTTTGGGGCGAGCGCGGATGCGGTGCGCTTTGGCTTGCGTTGCGCGGGTGGAAACCGTTTCTTGGGAGTCCGATGAAATGCCGTTCCCTCTCGTTCGCCCTCGCCGTTTCTTTTCTTTTCCTTCCCGTTGCGGGTTTTTCGCAGAAAACCGATGACACGGGCTGGAGTGCCGCTGTTTTTTCGGTCGATGCGACTCCTCCACCGGGCAGTCCGCTGGCCTACGATCTGATGGAGGGAGTGGACACTCCGCTGAGCTGCCGGGGCCTCGTCCTCGCGGGCGGCGGGAAACCGATCGTGCTCTGTGTGATCGACTGGATCGGAATCGGCAATGACGGGCAGACGGAATTCAAGGAGGCCATCGCCAAGGCCGTGACAACCGATCCGGATCGGGTTGTGATCCATGCCCTGCACCAGCACGACGCTCCGCGCTGCGATTTTTCGGCGGAGGAGATCCTCGGGGAAGTGGGCGCCAGCGGTGCCGGATTTGATCCCGAACACGCCCGTTCCGTGGTCGCCGCGGCGGCGGTCGCGGCGGGCGAAGCACTCGGGCGGCTGCGTCCGGTCACCCACATCGGGACGGGACAGGCCAAGGTGGATCGGGTCGCCTCCAACCGACGCATCCTCGGTCCCGACGGCAAGGTGGTGAAGACACGCTACACCGCCACCCGCGATCCGGAGGTGCGCGCCCTCCCTGTCGGCACCGTCGATCCCATGTTGAAGCTGGTGGGCTTCTACAACGACGGGGAACCGCTCGCGGTGCTGACCTGGTTCGCGACCCATCCGCAGAGCTACTACCGCACCAAACTCGCCAGCGTCGATTTTCCCGGGATCGCCCGCGATGCCCGCGAGTCGGAGAGCGGCGTCCCCCACCTGCACTTCAACGGGGCCGGCGGCAACGTCGGGGCAGGGAAATGGAACGACGGTTCTCCGGAAAATCGTCAGGTTCTCGCCGACCGGATGGCCACCGCAATGCGCGAGGCCTGGGAAACGGTGGAAACCCGTCCGCTTTCCGCCGATGAAGTGGATTGGCGGGTCGAGCCGGTTCATCTGCCGGTCGCGGACCACCTCGACGAAGAGGAGCTCCAGGCAATCATCGCCAACCGTGTCGCCCCGCCCACGGACCGTTTCCGCGCCGCCACCCGTCTCGCCTGGCTGCGGCGCAGCGAAGCGGGAGACACCATTCCGGTGGGTTGCCTGACCCTCGGGGATGTCCGTATTCTCCACCTGCCCGGCGAGCTGTTTGTCGAATACCAGTTGGCGGCGCAGGCGCTGCGGCCCGATCTCTTCGTCGCCATGGCCGCCTACGGCGACTACGCGCCGGGCTACATCGGCACGGAAGTGGCCTACGGACGGGGCGGCTACGAAACCAGCGCACGGGCTTCCCATGTGGCACCGGGGGTGGAACGGGTCCTGATGGGTGCGATCACCCGTCTCCTCGGGGCCGAGGCACCGGAGTAGTCAGCTCCCCTCTCCCTCCTCCGACCGTCCCCTCTCGTAGGCCTCGATGATGCGGCCGACGACGGGGTGACGCACCACGTCCGCCGTTTCGAAACGAGTGAAGGCGATGCCCTCGATCCCTT
>CAYLJC010000696.1:0-547 GCA_964383345.1 uncultured Akkermansia sp.
GACAGTGTTTGCCCGCCGCCTTGACCCTCTCGATATCGTCGGGGACAACCGCTTTGGAAACGTGTTCGCGCAGCATGTCGGTCGTGTAAGTGAAGCGGGCCAGCCTTTTGATGAGCCTCATCGGATCCTGTCCTTCCTGTCCGGCATTTTGGAAAACGCAGGTCACGCCCGAGGCGCGCCAGGCTTCCAGATACTCGCGTTGTTCCTCCGCGCTGGTGACACAGCGGGTCATGCTCATGTCCTCACGCAGATCCTCGATCTCCGCGTCGGAGGCACCGGCGAGGACGGCGGCCTTGAGCGTTTCTCCGTCGATCGCGGCGCGCGGGGAGAATCCGTAGGAATCGAAAACGAGCGAATCCGCGTGCAGGGCGAGGCCACGCTCCAGGTCCTTCGGGGACGGTTTCAGCAAGGCGAGGGCGGCGTCGCGGGCCTTCTGGATGGAGGGGAGGAGATCGCGGGTGAGATCACCCACCGGATCACCCGTTTTGCCGGAGGCCTCGGCGGCGACAGACGTGAGGGGAGTGGCGGCGGCAGCGGCGGCGAGCGG
>CAYLJC010000696.1:557-1586 GCA_964383345.1 uncultured Akkermansia sp.
GGCCCCTTTGAGAAAATTGCGACGTTCCATGAACGCATGGGATACCACGGACTTCCCGCCCCCGACAACCGCCGTCATGACCCGCATTGCGCCAATCGACGGCGGGCGACGGCGCGAAACCAGGGCGACTCACTCCTCCAGCCGGGCCAGCAGATCCTCGGTCGCGACAGCCTCGCCTTTGCGGACGAGAACTTCTGTCACGGTGCCGTCGGTGCCCGCGGAGATCGTCGTGAGCATCTTCATTGCTTCGAGGGTGATGACGGGATCGCCCGCCTTCACCTTGGTGCCGACGCCGACGTTGATCTCGGTGACCATGCCGGGCATGGGAGCCACGACCTGGAGAGGATCTTTGGCGTCGCCCTTCGGCTTGGTCACGGCATCTTTCGGCGCGAGCGTTTTGTCGAGAATCTGCGATTCGCGGGGCATCCCGTTGAGTTCGTAAAAGACATTGCGGTAGCCTTCGTCGTCGGCTTCCCCGATGCCGATGAGTTTGATAAAAAGCAGCTTGCCGCGTTCGATCTGCACCTCGATCTCTTCGCCGACGGAAAGGCCGTAGAAAAAGGCCGGAGTGGGCAGGCCGCTGACCCGATCATAGGTGCCGATGAACTGGTCGAAGTCCGCAAAGACCTGCGGGTACATGAAGTGGCTGTAAAGATCGTCCTCGCTGCAGGGGCGTCCGAGTTTTTTGGCCAACTCTTTCCGGGTCTCGTCGAGATCGACGGGAGCGGCGAGTTCACCGGGGCGTTTGGTGGTGGGAACGCGATCCCCGAGGACCACTTTTTGCACCGCCGCCGGCCAGCCGCCGTCGGGCTGTCCGAGTCCGCCCTGGAGCATGTCGATGACCGATTCGGGAAAATCATGCGAGCCGGGAGCGAGATTCGGGACATCCTGCGGACGGATCCCGCGGGTGATGAGATACATGCACATGTCGCCGACCACTTTGGAACTCGGGGTGACATTGATGAAGTCGCCGAAGAGCTGGTTCACCTCGGAGTAGGTGCGGGCGAACTCGGGCCAGCGATTACCGAG
>CAYLJC010000697.1:0-1578 GCA_964383345.1 uncultured Akkermansia sp.
CGAACTGATGTGCGGCAGCATTGAGGAAGATGCGAAGCGCCGGGCGCGGGAACTGGGCGGATGAGCGGGTTTCGAGCGGGAGCGCGGCAAGCGGGCGCTCCGCGCCGCCTCGTCGAACGCAAGGGAGGGAACCCGTCCCTCAGGCACGCCCGTCCCTCAGACACGCCCGAGGAGATCGCGCATCCCCGCGTCGAGGAGATCGTCCGTTTCCGGGGCGCTGTTCGCCACGCTGACTTCGTAGCCTCCCTGCGGGAAGGCCTCCTTGGTCGGGACGTACCAGGTTCCCCCGTCGCCGTACGCGGCCGTGGCGACGAAGCGGTCCGGGGCGAGAGACTGGGCGCGGAGTTGGTATTCGACAAAACTCTCCGCCGGGAGATGCAACAGGGTGATCCCGTTGAGATGGAGGGCACTGAGCACGACCGGGATTTCGGCCTCGACCCGCCGGATCCAACTCACCCGCATCGCCGGGCGGATGCGGTTGGAGGCGGCGTTCGCGGCATTGCGAACCTCGGCCAGTTCGCCCGCCTCGGTAAAGACGGGATTCACCTCGGGCAGGAGATCATGGGTCGCCCACGAGATGTTTTGCAAGGGAGCGGGGCGCAATTCCTTGCCCGCCGCCACCATCGCGGCATGGAGGCGGTCGGTCAGTTCGACGCGCGCCTCGGGAGAGCCATTGTTGTACTTTCCCGCCCCGATGTTGCCGGCACAACCGGTGAAATAGAGATGGGTGCATCCCGCCTCGGTCGCTTGGAGTCGCTTCCGGGCAAGTCCGACAAAATCGCTGCTTACCTGTCCTTTCCCGTAGTGGCTCATGGGATGACAGGCGTAATAATGACAGGCCGCGACCTTTTCTTCCCCGCTGTAAAAAGCCACTGTTTTCAACTGAGGATCAATGAGTCCCTCCGGTAATGCGATCAACTCGGGAATGCGGCACGAGCTTCCTCTCATCCGCGCGACCTTGCCATCGGGCCCGATGGCAACGCGGCGGTTCCCCGCGATGCGCTCGACGGGCGCCTCCGCCGAAGCGACGTGGGTGAGCGGTCGGGCCCGGTCAAGGGCCTCCTTGACCGCGGCTTTTCCCCGCGCAAGACATTCTCCGAAAAAAGCGGGCTGGACGACGGACAAGCCGGCGCCTTGTTCCGCGACGAGCGCCTCGCTGGCGAGACAGGCGAAAGGGGCGTCGTGCTGGTGGACACACTGCACCGCAACCCGCTCGGGCGTGGTCCCGGCCGCTTCGGCGAGCGCGCTCCGCCATCGGATGTGCGCCTCGTTGAGCAAGCCGGTCCAGTCCACCGCGCAGATCACGATGGGGGCTCCCGCCCCGAGGATCACAAAACCGATCGCTTCCAGCGGATCCTCGACCGCTTTCACCGGAGTGATCCAGCCGCCGCAGAGAGGATGCCCCACGGGAGGGGTGACGTCGTAGCGGAACGGTGCGATGCGGAGTTCCCCGCGCCCGGCGGCGACGGCCCAATCCGGCAAGACTCCCGGCAGTATCGCGGCCCCCGCGGCGAGGGACGATTCGAGCCAGCGGCGACGGGTCACCGGAGCGGCGGAGCGGGAGAAATCGGGGAGAGG
>CAYLJC010000698.1:0-1566 GCA_964383345.1 uncultured Akkermansia sp.
CGGTGGGTGCCTCCCTTTTCCTTGCCTGCGCTCCGGCACGGGGAGAGGAAAAAGAGGCCCCCGCCGACACCCCTCGCAAGGAAAACCGAAGCGACCGCGACACGGCGAAAAAAGAGAAACCAACCCCTCCCGAACGCGAAAAACGCACCTGGATCGGCATTGCCACCGCGCCGATGGACCACGCCCTGCGCGAACATCTTGAGATCGCCGAGGGATTCGGCATCCAGGTCATCGAAGTGATGCCCGATTCCCCCGCCAGCACCGCCGGCCTGAGGAGCAATGACATCATTCTCCGCTTCGGAGACCAGCGCATCATCTCGCCCGAACATCTCTCCCTGCTCGTGCGGGCGGAAAAAAGCGGGACAAAAGCGACCCTTTCCCTGATTCGAAAAGGGCAGGCGGAAAGCGTCGAACTCACCCTCGGCGAGACCGACGCGGCGCGCTTCCCGCGTCGGCCCGGCTTCGGTCCGAGACCGCCCTATCCCGGTCACCACGAAGATCCGCGCCATCGGCAGGACCATTGGCGGGATTGGATGCACCGCAACCACCCCGAGTGGCGCGACCATTTCTCCTCCCGCGAGAGGGATCGCGAAAACCACGGGGAAGCCCCCAAGGCATCCGATCCCCCCCGCCCCCGCGAAGGTCGTCCCCCGGCAATCTCGGTCAATCCGGGATTTCCTCTGCGCGTTTTCGGCACCGAAGGAGTCCTCAAAATCGACAACGAACAAGGCGAACTGACCCTCACCCGCGAGGATGAAAAACACACCCTTCACCTGAAAAACGCCGCGGGCGAGATCGTCTACGATGGTCCTTTCGACCCCGGGACTGGAGTCGCCGGCCTCCCGCAGGAGGCTCGCGATCACCTGGAAACGATGAGGCTCGGCAATTTCGAAATCCGCTTCCCCGAGCCTCCGAAAAAAGAATCCGAAGAGAAACCCACTCCTCCCGAGGAAGAGCCGGATGGCGCGCCCGAGAGCGGCATTCTCTGAGGAACGCGGGATTTCAAAGGCACAGACATTCTGACCCGGCGTGATCAGGACTCTCCGGTCGGGGTCGTCCACAGGTCACGGTTCGGGCGGCGCGGCGGCCCGCGTGTTGCGCCACAGAGAAATGATCATCGGGCGATGCTTTCCAGAGGATTGACGGATGCCTGCGCGAACGAGTAGGATCGCCGCATGCTCATAACGGGAATCGTCCTCTCCGTGATCGGTGGTGTGATCATCTTGGCCGGGATCGTGGCCCTGACTTGCATGAAGGAAGACAAAGACGGGAAGGAGGAACCGATTTTCACCGTGTTCGATGTGTTTTTACTCGGCGGCTTGTTCACGTTCCTCGGGAATTTCTGTCAGGCGGTTTCGAAGGCCTTGAAAGAGCGTTCCTCTCCCGAGTTTGCGCTGGTCATCCTCATCACCTCCGGGATCGCCCTCCTTGCCATCGGCGCGGGGCTACTGTGGTTCGGAGGCGGATGATTACCCAACACGGCATCACTCGCCCCGGCAGATGGCGAGGAGGGCATCGTGGATTTCCTTCCACGGACGGTCGAGGTCGATGCTGGCGACACGCAGG
>CAYLJC010000699.1:0-1560 GCA_964383345.1 uncultured Akkermansia sp.
GGATCCAGGCGAGCGCGCACCCCAGCGGGGCTTGGAAGAGGATCGCCGACGACATCATCCGGCGCTCCCGGGAGGACGAGGTGTCCCGGCCCATCATTTTTCTCGGGCATTCCCTCGGGGCGAACGTCGCCTCCAAATTCGCGAACCATCTCGGGGAGCATGGGATCAAGGTGGACCTCGTGATCGGCTTTGATGCGACGAGTCAACGTGTCTTCCACAAGGGCGCGAGGAAGGTGATCCACTACCGTTCCTCCCAAATGGGACGGTATCTCGAAGGGCCTGGTTTCCGGGGTTCTCTCACCGAGGTGGATGTTTCGAAATACGGGGCGAACCACATTACGGTCGAGAAGAACAAAGAGGTGCAGAAACTCGCGATGGCGGCGGTTCACAAGACGCTGCGCCGCCGCTAGCAGCCTTGTATGCATCTGAACCAGTTTCAGCGCACCATGCTGCAGTGGAGCGGGGTTCATCCCTACCACGCCGTCCATATATTGAAAGTGGCCGCTCCGCTGAGCCGGGAGCGTTTCCAGGAGCGCCTCAATCTTGTCCTCGAACAATGCGGACTCGCTTTTGTCCACGTTGACGAAAGCCGCGGGAGCCACACCTACACGGGAGGGAATCCCCGGTGTCCGTTGCGGGAAATCGCGGTATCCGGCGATCCCATGACCGCTCTCGAGGAGGAGATCGTCTGGCAACTGAACGAACCCATCGCCACGGGAAAGGGCGATACTCCCTTCACGCCGTTTCGATTTTTCCTGATGAACGCGGACGGGTCGTCTTATCTGGGAATCGCCTATTTCCACGCGGTGGCTGACGCCGAAGCGATTCGCCGGCTTCTCGGGGCGATGGCCCGGGCCGCTTTCGCCGATGAGATGCCGTCCCTGGCGGATGAAGCCCTGCGTCCGTTGCGCGGTTCGCGAATGCCAACGGGAAGTCTTTTTCATTTTCTGCCACGAACGCGGGCGGCCTGGAGCCGGTTCCAGGCGATGCGCCGGTCCATCCGTCCGCCCCGCTGTGAGGAAAACGAGTTCCGGAACGCCTATTTCGGACTCTCTCTCGACCGCCATCAGACAAAGGCCGTGCTGGACCGTGCCAAGGAATGGGGGCTGACGGTGAACGACCTTTGCCTCGCCGCCCTGCTCAAGGCGATCTCGGAGAATGCCGGGGAAGTGCATGAATACAAACCACGGCGTTCGCTTCTCTCCGTTGGCTGTGTCGTCAATGGAAGACGCGATCTCCCGGAAAAACGGCGACGTGATTTCGGGCTTTTCCTCGGTTCTTTCGCGGTGACCGAGGCGGTCACGGATCAGACCACGATGGAGTCGCTCGCCAGGAGGGTTCACAGCCGGACTCTCGCGGTGAAACAACACAAGCTTTATCTCGCCGCGCCGCTTGAATTCATGGTTTCCCGTTTCATGTTTGGCCGCATGCCCCTCGAAAAGAAGCGAAATTTTTACCGGAAATCCTACCCGCTCTGGGGGGCGATCACGAACATGACAAACATGAATCTGGGCGAGCTGGGCGGCTCTCCCGACGCGCCCCCTTTCGTGGACTATTTCC
>CAYLJC010000700.1:0-1558 GCA_964383345.1 uncultured Akkermansia sp.
AGGGAAACCGGTCCCGCCCCGGCCTCGGCGGCCATCTTCATGGCGGCGATCAGCGGAGTTTTGACGGACTCGGCGTTTTTATAGAAGTCGATTTCGTAGCAGGGCAACATGATCACCCCGATGCGTCCCTGCTCCAACTCGTAGATATTCGTCAGACGGGGTTTTCCGGCGAAGAGTCGCTCGGAGATCTCGTCGCGGCTGAGTCCGGAGATGTTCGCGAGGAGATCGGGGATATAGGTCAGGGCAACTCCGTCGAGCGCCGGCATGACTTCGCTGGCGTCCTCGAGTGTGATGTGGTCGAGGGCATCGAGGCCCAGGGCCGCGAGGGCGGATTCCTCCTCCTTGGCAATCGCTTTCGGCGGAGCGGATTCGCTGCCGAGGTATTTCGCGAGCTGCTCGATGCTGGGATGGGTGAGGAAGGCATCGACCGGGAGATTCTGTCCGAGGCTGTCGGACACCTCCACGATGATCCGGAGCGCGAGGAGCGAGTCGCCCCCCAATTCGAAGAAGTTGTCGGTCACCCCGAAGTCGCTCGAATCGAAGTTGCGGCTGAAAACGTCCCAGATTTTTTGCTCGACGGCGTTGCGGGGAGCGATTTTCGCCGCTCCGCCGACCGAACCGACGGTCGGCATGGGGAGACGTTTGCGATCAATTTTGCGGTTCGGCGTGAGCGGGAATTCCTCGAGTTCCTTGAAGAACGCGGGGATGTAGCTCGCCGGGAGAACGGTGGAGAGATGCTGGCGCAGGTCGGCGCTCTCGATGGTGGCACCGTCGGTGAGGTAATACCCGACGAGGCCTTCGCCGGTGGGAAGGTCCTCGCGTTTGATGACCACGGCCTGACGGATTCCTTTGATGGCCTCCATCTGCGCCTCGATGTCGCCGAGCTCCATGCGGACACCGCGGACTTTGACCTGGAAATCAACCCTGCCAAGGCATTCGAGGCGTCCTTCGCGATTCCACCGGGCGAGATCGCCGGTGCGATAGATGCGCTTGCGCCCGACGAGCGGGAGATCAACTTCGCGGAAGGCCGCTTCCGTCAGGTCGGGCTGGTTGCGATAGCCGCGAGCGAGACCGTCGCCCCCAATCCAGAGTTCGCCGGTGAAACCCATCGGAACGGGCCGCATCTGGGCGTCGAGCAGATAGACCTGGGTGTTGGCGATGGGATGGCCGATGGTGATGGCCGAGTCCCCTTCCACGATGCGTTCGACGGTCGACCAAACCGTCGTCTCGGTCGGGCCGTAGAGGTTCCAGACCTCGGCGGCAGAGTTGGCGAGGGCATTGGCCAGGGTGCGGGTGAGCGCTTCCCCTCCGCACAGGATCCGCAGTTCGCTGCGTCCTTCCCATCCGCTGTCGAGCAGCATCTGCCAGGTCGCGGGAGTCGCCTGCATCACCGTGATGTCCTCCTCGTCGAGGAGATTGGCGAGACGGCGTCCGTCTTTGACATCTTCGGTCGAGGCGACCACCACACAGGCACCCGAGAGCAGCGGGAGGAACATCTCCAACAGGGAAATGTCAAAGGAGAGGGTCGTCACCGCGAGGAGTCTGTCCGCGGAAGTCA
>CAYLJC010000701.1:0-1556 GCA_964383345.1 uncultured Akkermansia sp.
CAGCGCCCGGGCCAAGCCACAAGGCACCGCGTTGCCGATCTGCTTCGTGATCTCCGTTTTCGTGCCGGTGAATTGGTAGTCATCCGGGAAGCCTTGGGCCCTGCTCAGTTCGTCTGGCTGCAGCATGCGGAAATGCACGTCCAGCAAATACTCCGTGCCCTCGATCACCAGGCGGGGCTGGACGAGGCCGAAGCGATCCTTGCACGTCACAGTGTCCAGCGGCTCGTCCACCGAGACCGCCCCGCTCGATCCGTAGAATGGCGTCAGGAAAGGCTCACACAGACCCAAGTGTCCGCCGCCCGCCGTGATCGTCGGCAGCGGTTCGCCCACCGACTGCGCCGAATGATTCTCGATCTGGTCCTCGCTCGTGCCGCGCAGCTTCACCAGGTAAGCTTGCGCCAGCGCATGCTCCTGTTTCGTCGTCACCGTCGAGAGCGGCTCATCGACACTCCGGAGATGCGGGGCACCCTCACCATCCTTCCCGTAATGCCCCACGCGCTGAATCCACGGCTGGCAGAACCCCTCCCCGCTCGCCGTTCCCGTCACCGTCTGCAGCGGACGGTCCAACGATCGCGTCTCGAGTCTGCTTTGCTGCGGCACCAGGAAAGCCCCGAGGCCATAACGCCTCAGACCGATCTCGATCCGTCGCAGCGTATTCGGCGAAAGCGGCCGGCGGGTCGGATCGTAGATCGACCTTGAAGGGTGCTCCCAGTTGATCACCTCCCGTGCCGTCCGATACGGCTGCGCCGGAAACAAATCGTCCGCCCCCGTCGCCCCGTGCGTTCTCTCCGGCCAGCGGATCTTCCTGCGCCCCCTCACCGCCTGCACAAAAAGTCGCCGGCGCGTAGTTGGATCGCCGTAGTCCGCCGCGCAGAGGATCCTCCAATCCACCGAGTAGCCGAGCGCACGGAGGGCTGCCACCCATCCTTGGAAAACCGCCCCGCGTTGACTCTTCAGCGGACGGCCACTCGTGCCTATCGGAGCCCAGTCCAGGAACTCCGGCACATTCTCCACCAAGATCGCCCCCGGTTGCAGCGCCTCCGCCCAGCGCGTCACACACCACGCCGTCGCCCGGCTCTGGTCATTCACCGGCCGGCCGCCTCGGGCTACCGAGTGATGCATACACTCAGGCGACGCCAGGAGCAGATCCAGCTCCCCCAATCGAAACAGAGATCGCGGATCGACCGCATCGATCGAGGCGCAGAAATGCCGCGCCTCCGGATGATTCGCCGAGTGCGTCTCGATCGCCCGCGGCCAGTGATTCACCGCCGTCAGCGTCGGCCTCAGTCCCGCCTCGCGGGCCGCCCGCAGCGCCCCCGTGGACGAGCCGCCAGCGCCGCAGAAAAGATCCGCGATCTGGTAAGTCGTGCCTCTCATCCCTTCTTCCCCCCCTTCCCCTTCCGCCGGTTCCGGTTACCTTTTTGTGCCGCCGCATACTTCCGCCGCGCCGACTCACTCTTCGTCCCTCCCAGCAGATGCGTTCCCAACATCCCCATCTTCCGCATCAGCGCCTCCAGCTTCTTCTCCCGCGCCGAAGTCGACGCCTTCGTCTCATC
>CAYLJC010000702.1:0-1555 GCA_964383345.1 uncultured Akkermansia sp.
CCGCAGGGCCGGATGCCGTTCCCGGAGCGCTTCGGCCCCTTCGCTTGTTTCCAGAAAATAATCGTGCGGCATCCGCCGGATCACCATGGGCACGGCGATAAAACTGACGAGCAGAGTGAGCAGCGAGAGCGAGCCGATCCAAACGAAGATTTCCTCGTGATGCCGCACCCACCGCCATTGTTCGAGGAGCCAGTCCATCCCCCGCATTCATTCCTCCGATCAGACGGGGAATCAATCCATTTCGCGCGAGCGCGGCTCGCGATGCACCGTGCTGGCGGTCGTCGGCGAAGTGACGAAGGGTCCTCCGGCGAGCGGAGCGCGGTCGGAGAAAGCGACATCGGGCATCTCGCTGGGACGACCGGCGAGGGGGAAATCCTTGCGCAGGGGGAAATAGGGATACCCCTCCCACATGAGAATGCGGCGGTGGTCGGCGAGTCCGGTGAACTCGATGCCCATCATGTCGTAGATCTCGCGCTCGTGCCAGGCGGCGGTGGGCCAGATTTCGGAGACGGACTCGGCCTTGCGGTCTTCGGGCAGTTTGTATTTGATGCGAAGGTGATGCCGCGCCCCGTTGCCGAGGGCGTAGAGTTCGTAGACCAATTCCCAGCGGGGTTCGATCCCGAAATGATCGAGACTGCTCACGTCGATGAGGTAGTCGAAACCGAGTTCGTCGTGGCAGTAGCGGAGAATCTCCCCGGCTTTGGCCTGCTCGACGATCACGGTCCGCTCGCCGCGGAATTCGACGGTGTCGAGGATGGCATCGGAGAAACGATCCGCGAGGATGGTGAGAATGGAAGTCATGTCGGGGGAAAGGGTTCGCACGAGCCGTCAGACCGCTTTCTCGGTCTGGAAATGGGCGACGGCGGATTCCTCTTGGGTGATTTTTTCCTGCAAACGCATCAGGCCTTCGAGAAGCGCTTCGGGACGGGGCGGGCAGCCGGAAACGTAGACATCAACGGGGATGAGGTTGTCTATGCCCTGAAGAACAGCGTAGCTGCGGTACATGCCGCCGGAGGAAGCGCAGGCCCCCATCGCGATGCACCACTTCGGTTCGGGCATTTGATCCCAAACCCGCTTCACCGCGAGGGCCATTTTGTAGGTGACGGTCCCGGCGACGATCATGACGTCGCTCTGGCGGGGGGAAAAGCGCATCACCTCCGCTCCGAAACGGGCGATGTCAAAACGGGAGGCCCCGGTGCCCATCAGCTCGATGGCACAGCAGGCGAGCCCCATGGGCATGGGCCAGAGAGAGTTCTTCCGCATCCAGTTGATCGCCGCATCGGCTTTCGTGAGGATGATGTTGCCCTCGATCTTCGAATCGTAGGCGGTGTGTTGCTCGATCGTCTCCGGCATGATGGTGTGGTCTGGTTGGCGTCGCTTCCAGAGAAGGTTACGTCTCGAAAAGTCCGGAGCAAGGGGATTGTGAAAAATTTCACAAGCTCGCGAGCACGGTATTCACGGGGGATTCGAGCGATTCGAGAGGGACAGGCTATTTCTCCGCGAGAGGGACAGGCTATTTCTCCGCGAGAGGGACAGGCTATTTCTCCGCGAGAGG
>CAYLJC010000703.1:0-1542 GCA_964383345.1 uncultured Akkermansia sp.
GGCGTCGAGGAATTTCTCCGCGAATACCTCACCCAATGCGTCCGTGACGGCTACTGGGATTCCGACCTCGAACAGGAAGCCCGCGACGCCGCCGCCCCCTTTTCGCGTCCGCCGGGCGGGTGAGCCGCCCGCGCTCGTTTCCCAATGATCCCGCCTATGCCTCCTCCGACGGACCTCTCTTCGCCGCCGCTCCGTTGCTGGGCCGAGATCGATCTGACCGCCCTGCGCGCCAACGTCGACCTCTGCCGGGATCTCGCCGGACCGACTTGCGAGATCATGGCCATCGTCAAATCAAACGCCTACGGGCACGGACTGGAACCGGTCGTCGCCCACCTCTCCGACACGGTTCGCTGGTTCGGCGTGGCCAACCTTCGTGAAGCCTTGCGCGCCAGACAAGCCGCCGGAGAAAATCCCATCCATCTCCTCCTCCTCAGCCCGGCCCTTCCCGAAGAGATCGAGTCCATCGTGGCCCATGGCTTCTCCGGGTCCGTCTCCCTCCCCGACGAAGTCGCCGCCTACGCCGCCGCCGCCGCCCGCCTCGGGAAAAAAGCGAAGCTCCATGCCGTCGCCGATACCGGGATGGGACGTATCGGCTGCCCGCCGGACCATTTTGCCGCCCTCGTGGAATCGATTCGCCAGCACCCCCACTGCCTGCTCGAAGGCATCCAATCGCATTTCCCCTCCGCCGACGAAGACGCCGACTTCACCCTCGCCCAGATCGAGGCGTTTCAGAATCTTCTCGGCACCCTCGATCCCGGCACCGCCCGCATCCACCTGTGCAACAGTGCCGGACTGATCGGATTTCAGGGAAAAACCCCCTTCGCCACCCTCGCCCGTCCCGGTCTCGCCCTCTACGGCACCTCCCCCCTGCCCGGAGCCGCGACCGCCCTGCGCCCGGTCATGAGCCTGAAGACCAAAGTCACCCTCGTCCGGCGGATTCCCCCCGGCACCGGGATCTGCTACGGACGCACCTTTCTCGCCGACCGCGAGATGACCGTCGCCACTCTCGCGGTGGGATACGGGGACGGCTACCCCCGCCACCTCAGCGGCTCCGGCGCCGAAGTCCTCCTTGCCGGACAACGCTGCCCGCTCCTCGGCCGGGTCACCATGGACCAGATTGTCGTTGATGTCTCCGCCCTCGCAGACCAAGTCCGCCCCGGCGACGAAGTCACCCTCATGGGACGCCAGGGAAACGTTGAAATCACCGCCGCCGAACTGGCCCGCAAGGCCGGAACCATCCCCTGGGAAATCTTCACCGGAATCACCCGCCGGGTCGAACGCGTTTATCGATAAGGAGGAGCCCGCCCCGCGCCAGCGAGAACCTCGTCAAACCCGCCGGACCGACCGATCCCGAGATCAGCTTCGTCGCCTTCCGCGAGCCCGGCGGACGACTCATTTCCCTGCTCGCCGCCTACTCGCTCCACTACGTCGGCGGCGTGGCGAGAGCCGAAATCTCGGCCGATTATTTCGCCGTCTTCTGCGAGCACCTCAAATCCAAGGTGGACGGTCCCCCCACTCCGGCGGAGGCCCCCTTCGTCGCCA
>CAYLJC010000704.1:0-1541 GCA_964383345.1 uncultured Akkermansia sp.
CCTCCCGCTCCTCGCCTCGCTTTGTTTTCCCTTCTCGCTCCAGGCCAACCCCAGCGGCGGACAGGCCGTCGCTGGACAGGCTCTCATCTCCTCCCACGGCTCGAACCTGACGGTCAACCAACTGACTGACCGGGCCATCCTCCACTGGCAGGATTTCTCCATCGCGGCGGGTGAGACGACCACCTTCGTCCAGCCGTCCGCCACCAGCGCCGCCCTCAACCGCGTCCTCGGGGGCAATCCCAGCGCCATCCACGGAACCCTCCGCGCCAACGGACAAATCTATCTGATCAACCCCAACGGAATCCTCGTGGGTCCGGGCGGCGTGGTGGACACGGGCGGTTTCCTTGCCTCGACCCTGGACATTTCCGACGAAAATTTCCTCTCCGGGGGGGATTTGCGTTTCAAGGGCACCTCCGACGCCTCGGTGGTCAACCTCGGCAAAATCAGCGCCTCCTCCTCCGATGTCATTCTCATCGCCCGGACGGTGGAGAATCACGGAACGATAGAGGCCCCCAACGGCACCGCGGCCCTCGCGGCGGGCAGTGAAGTGCTGGTGAAAGCCGACGGCGAGGAGCGTATCTTCGTCGAGGCGGGTAGCGCTGAGGGCACTTCGAAGGCGACCCAGGCGGGTCTGATCGCGGCGGCGACGGCGGAGATCAAGGCCGCCGGAGGCAACGAATATGCCCTCGCGATCAAACACAGCGGCGTGACCCGCGCCACCGGCGTGTCGAAGCGCGGCGGACGGGTCTTTTTGAGCGCCGGAGGCAAGGGCGGCATTTCCAACAGCGGGCGCATTGCGGCGAGGAAGGGCAGTGGCAGCGGAGGTCGGGTGACGGTGAAGGCGGGCGGCAATGTTGCCAACGACGGAGTCATCGACGTCTCCGGCAGCAGCGGCGGACGGGTTGAGATCTCCGCCGAGCGGGCGTCGAACAGCGGCGGTATCCTGGCCGACGGCAGCGAAGGTCGCGGCGGTAAGGTGAACGTGAGCACCCGCGAAGGCTATCACGATACCCGTGACTCCCGTGTCAGCGCCACGGGAGCGACCGATGGGGGAAACATCCGCGTGGAAAGCACCGGAGACGAAGCCCGGATCTACACCTCCTCGACCCTGGATGCCCGCGGGTTGGTCGGTATCGGCGGTAGTGTCGTGGTGACGGCGGATGAATTGTATGTGATGGGTTCCCAGATCTTCGCCGACGGAGCGAGCGGAGGCGGTAGCGTCCTTCTCGGCGGAGGATTTCAGGGGAATGATGCGACGGTGGGCAACGCCCGCAGCTTGTATGTCAATGCCAGTGCCTCGATCAGTGCGAGTGCCACCTGGATTGGCGATGGCGGTCTGGTGGTCTTGTGGTCCGACGGCGCGACCGTTTTTCACGGAGGCATCGCGGCGCGAGGCGGTGACGCGGGGGGCGATGGCGGCTTTCTGGAAGTTTCGGGCAAAGAGAGCGTCAGTTTCGGTGGTTTTGCCACGGCGGAAGCGCCGATGGGAATCGCGGGAACCCTGCTGCTTGATCCGAAAAACATCGTGATTGACGCCGGGG
>CAYLJC010000705.1:0-1534 GCA_964383345.1 uncultured Akkermansia sp.
GAAAAGACGATTTCCGATCCGCTGGCTTTGGTGTGGTAGACAAATTCCATCAATTCGCCGAGACGCCCCGAGGGGAAGCCGTCGCCTTTTTCCACGAACCAGTGCAGATATTCGTAGGGGAGGGCGTGGAGCGGATGGTCCTTGTAGCGGCCGAAGGGCATGCGGTAGCGCTCCAGCTCAGCGAGGTAGCCGGCCAGTTCCTCCCGCATGCCTTCGGCGGGGTCGAACTCTTCGTGGTCACTCATCGTAGCGGTAACAGCAGGAGGGATCGATCGCGCCGTTCTCCCCGAAAATGACTCCTTCCCGCTCGAGGAGGCGGCGTTTGTCCGCGATGGGGGTTCCTTCGGTCGCACCGGAAAATCCGCCTATGGTGAGATTCGCGCTGACGACGCGGTGGCAGGGTGTCTCCGGGGCGAAAGGATTGCGACGCAGGGCCTGGCCGATGGCGCGGGGCGATCCGCAGGAAAGGTAGCGGGCGAGATGTCCGTAGGTCGTCACTTTTCCGCGCGGCACCAGGGTGAGGGCGTCGTAGACTTTCTTTGCAAACTCGGTCGGCGGGCGGTCCTTGGGGATCATGGTGGTAGCGGTTCAGCTTCTTTGCGATTTTGCAGAACAGCTAAACCGCAAAACGAGGAAAAAGCCAATCCGCAGGATCACTCCGGTTGCTGCAGGGCTCCGCTGACTTTCTCGGCGACCGCGTCCCAGGAGAACTGACCGGCGCGGGTGAGGGCGTTCCTTCGGAGGCGGTCGCGGGTGGCGGAATCGAGGGCGAAAAAGCGCGCGATGGTATCGCCGATGTCGGCTTCGCTGAAGGGATCGAAGTAGAGCGCGGCACCCTCCGATCGTGGATCCTCCGGAGCAAAGGCGGGGCCGCCGACTTCGGGGAGGCTGGCCGCGCGGGACAGGAGAACGGGGCAGCCGCAGGCCATCGCTTCCAGCGGAGGCAGGCCGAATCCCTCGTAGTAGCTGGGGTAGATGAAGGCTCCGGCTTCGCGATACCGGCGGATCAGGGTGGGATCGTCGACGCGTCCGAGCCATTCGACGCTGGCGTCTTCGACGCGCGGGAGGGCGGCGAAGTTTTTCGGATTGGTGCCTCCGATGATTTTTAATACGGCTTTGTCAGGGATTCGTCGGGCGGTTTTGAGGTCGAGCCCGGTCCGGACGAGTCGGGAGATGTTTTTGCGGGGATCCATCGAGCCGACGCAGAGGAGGGAGGGGGCGTCGGTGCCGGGTTCTTGCCTCCCGCCGGGTGAAGCGGGTGAAAAGGTTTCGCTGACCGCGTTGCCGAGGACGAGGATTTTTTCCTCGGGCAATCCGAGGCGGGGGGCGAGCCGACGGCGTGAATCTTCCGAAACGGTCGCGACGAGGGCGACGCGTCGGGCGAGACGGGGGAGGAGTTGACGATAGAGGTGGCCGAAGGAGGAGCTGAATCCTTCCGGATGATCCCACACGGCGGCGTCGTGAATGACAACGAGCTGCCGCCGCAATGCGAGTGGGCCGGTGTTGCAGGGAGAAAAGAGGACCGCGTCGCGGG
>CAYLJC010000706.1:0-1531 GCA_964383345.1 uncultured Akkermansia sp.
GAAGGTCTCGAAGGTGTTGCGCGGGTTGAGCGTGCCCGTGTGGATGCCGCGATCCTCGATCCGGCGCTGGCCGTTGGTGCGCGGCAGGCGCGGGGCGGGGGCGACGGGGGCGGTCGGCGGCTCGGCGGGCGTGCCGGTCTCAGAGTCGGAGGCCTTCTTCAACTTGACCGTCACCGGATGGCCGGCGGTGAGACGGAGTCGCTGGACGATCAGGTCGAGGTAGTTGTCGTTGATCCAGATTGCCGCAAAGTCGTTGGGCACGCCCAAGGTCAGGGAGTCGGCGCTCGATTCGAGGCATACGATGGGCTCGAACCACATTTGGTAAACGTCCTCCGGAAAGAGGCCTTTGAAATCACGTTTGACGGATTCCCAAAGCGAGGTGGAGGAGACGGCAGTCGGCATGGAAAGAGAAGCGGATGACGGTTTTATTCACATGTCGGCTCGCGCGGCGGTTTTTTCACTCACTTTCGGGGCTTCTCGGGGCCGCTCCTGCGTCAGAGAAATTCGGTGGAGACCATCATGGCAAGGCTGGGGATGTTGGCGATTGCTTAAATGACTGATGGTCAGCGTGTAATGGGCTGGCTCTGGGCGGGGGCCGGACGGGAATTCCGGAAGGGGTGTGAAGGAACGGCCGTGAAGACGACAAACTGGCGGGAAGAGGTCGCAGTAACGTGAAAGCAAAATGGGGTTTCAAGGCGAACTTTCCAACAAGATATTCACATCGCGGATGGGCATAACTTCCGGGCTTTTTTGGTTGCCAGAAACGGCCGGATTTCGGCGCCGTCCGCGGCCGGAAACTTTGTAACAATGCGGAAACTACGCAGGCCGGTTTTCACGACTGAAACCGGCAGTGTGACGAACCGGTTACGGTAGTGTGCGGACGGTTACAAAACCGGGGAGGGGCGCGGTTCGGCCCACTTTCCGTGCTCCTTGATGAGGGCGATCAGGCGGTCGTCGGCCTCGATTTGGGGAATGTTGTACTGCACGCAGGTCTTGCCGACGTAGAGGTTGATCTTGCCGGGGGCGCCGCCGACGTAGCCGAAATCGGCGTCGGCCATCTCGCCGGGGCCGTTCACGATGCAGCCCATGATGGCGATCTTCACGCCTTTGAGGTGCCCGGTCTTCTCGCGGATGCGCTGGGTCGTGGTTTGCAGGTCGAACAGGGTGCGTCCGCAGGAGGGGCAGGCCACGAATTCGGTCTTGGAAATGCGGGCTCCCGCACCTTGGAGGACGTTGTAGGTCAGCTTCGTCGCGCGAACCGGATCGGCTTCCGTCTCGATGCTCAACAGATCGCCCACGCCGTCGCAGAGCAGGGCACCGGCGAGGATGGAGGCTTCGAGCAGTTTGGAGAGGAAGGTGTTTTCGCGGCGGATGGCGGAGTCCGCGGTGCTGCGAATCCACAAGGGGGCGCGCACGTCGGCGAGACGAAGGGCTTCGACGAGGGCACGGTGGCGTCCGATGGGGTGGGCAGGGCGGAGGCCGGAGGCGGGAGACGGGGGGCGGGAGGAAAGCGTGACGAGGAGGGGAGTGT
>CAYLJC010000707.1:0-1512 GCA_964383345.1 uncultured Akkermansia sp.
CCAGCGGATGAGATCGGTGAAGGCGTTGTGTTCGCCGTTGTGGTGGACGCGGCGGACTTCACCGACCCGCACCTTGGGAAGTTCCCCGGCGGAAAGGGACGCGGAACCGAGAAGGAGCAGGGAGAAAAAGAAAAGCGGACGCATGAGGCGGGTTGTCAGGGGTTTTTCAACAGGCTGCTATGGGAGTTCGTCCATCAATTCTCCTATCGTTTGTACGATTTTGGTGGAGGCCTCCGGCTCGAGGTAGCTGGAGCGGGCGCGCCAGGTTTCGTATCCGCCGAGTTGGTGGTGCTCCGGCGTCGGGAGATACCCGTGATAGGCGTTGGCCAGTGAAATGATCATCGTTCCGGGATGTTTTTCTTTCAGTTCGAGTCCGATCTCGACGAACACTTCGGCGGGAATGGCCGCGAGCGTCAGATCCCCGATCCGGACGACTTGCAGGGGGGCCTGGACTTCCTCCGGAAACTCCGCCAGCAAGACCGTCTCGCGGGCGTAGACCTGCTCGAGGGTTTCCATCCGGGGGAAAAGCGCGGAGCCCTCCATGACTTTGCGCGCGGCCGTGACCTCCTCGCCGGTGGGGCGACGCACTCCCAGGGTCAGCTCCCGCCCCGCCACCGCCAGCGGCACATGGTCGAGCCAGTTCAGATCCGCGTGGACACGGGCGACTTCGGTGGCGACGTCCCCGGCGACGAGGGCGATCTGGCCGTAGGGCTTCTGTTTCTCCTGCCGTCCGAGGAAATCCACATTGTTGATGTCGCCGCTGGCCCCGTTGGACATCATCCCGACGAAGGGCGGCGAGACTCGCTCCGCTTCGAGGTGCTCCCGGATCAAGCCGGCGAACGCTCCGAAATAGTCCGCCGAAATGTGCCCGGGCCCGGTCCCGCCGACGTAGTGGAGGGCGTAGTTGGCATAGAGCGCGATGGGGCGTCCGTCGACCGCCCGGATCGAAAAGAACGGAACCGCCGGATCGGTCGGGCCGGCCGGGCGATCCAGGAGCGGATTTTTCATCCCCGGATTGGTGCGAACCCGGTCCGACGTCACTCCCAGAGGACTGGGTCGGACGCCGCCCTCTTTCATGTACCAGCGCCGGTTGAAAACGTGCTGCGGCACGCTCCCGATTCCCCGGGCGATCCGGGCAGGCTCAAGATTCTGGATCGCACAACGCACTCCGTCGGCGATACGCCGGGCCACAAACCGTTGGTAGAGCGGATCGGGGTCGCTCTGACCCACCGCCTGCATCGTGCCACAGGAGTGCGAGTGAGTGGCCGACATCAGCATGTTTTCCACAGGCAGGCCGGTGGCCTCGTGGATCATCGTTTTGGCTTCGTCAAAGACATCGCGGCCGATCACACAACTGTCCACCACCACGAGGACGATCTGAGTTTCCCCGTCATCCAGAGCGAGACAACGGGCCAGTTGCGGGTCGTGGATATAGGCCGCCTTGCGATCCTGAAAGCCCCCGTTCATCGAGGTGCCGAGCGGTGCGGTCACATCGCTCGTCGCCGCCCCCGC
>CAYLJC010000708.1:0-1511 GCA_964383345.1 uncultured Akkermansia sp.
CGTTTTCCGGTCACCGTACATCGCCGGTGTTCCCTGCCCCTTGCCGCCGTATTCCTCCTGCTTCTGCCACTTCCAGTTTTCCGGCTTCTGATACTGTTTCCAAACCCGGTGGTAAAAATCGCGGGAAAGTCCGCCGATGACCGACTTGTTCCCCGTGTCGGTCCAGCCGAGACCGCCGCTGGAGAGTCCGCCGAGATGGGTATCGGGGCTGACGATGACCACCGACTTGCCGCCCTGTTTGGCCCGGACCGCCGCGATGACCGCCGCACAGGTGCCGCCGTAGATGACGATGTCGCGTTCGATGGGTTTTTCCTCCGCCGCGAGCGGTGCGAGGGAAAGGCTGGCGAACAGGGAGAGAACGACGGGGATGGAGTGGAACGAAGCTTTCACGGATCGAGGATAGGAACTCCCGTCCGCAAAAACAAGAGCCCAGTTTGCGCCGAAAAAAACGTGACCACTTTTCCCCTCGTCCGCATCGTCCGGCCACTCCGGAATCCGCCTCCGACTGTAAAACTCATTTACGGCTGGAAAAAGCCCCGTCCCGCCCGACCTTTCCGGCCTCATGGAAAACAAAAATGTTCTCGGCGGACCCCTCATCCCCTGCAGCTTGGATCCCCTCACCGGGTTTTACCGCGACGGCAAGTGCCAGGTCGGTCCCGAGGACCACGGCTGTCACGCGATCTGCTGCGAAGTGACCGCGGACTTTCTCGCCTTCAGCAAGGCGGCCGGGAACGATCTCAGCACCCCGATGCCGATGTATGGCTTCCCCGGTCTCCAACCCGGTGACCGCTGGTGTGTCTGCGCCGCCCGCTGGAAGGAAGCCCTCGACGCCGGCTACGCCTGCCCCATCGTCCTCGAAGCCACTTCGGAAGAGGCCCTGCGCTACGTCTCGCGGAGTATTCTGGAGGAGTATGCGGTCGTGGAGGAGTAATCGGAGCAAAACGACCGTCTCCCCCGACGATCACCCCACAATCCCGTTCAGGGTCTCGCTGGGTCGCATCGCGGTCGCCACGAGGGCCTCGTCGGGGTGGTAATAACCGCCGATTTCGACCGGCTTGCGCTGCACCGCGAGGAGTTCTTCGACGATTTTGGCTTCGTTGTCGGCGAGGGCTTTCGCGATCGGGGCGAACTCCGTCCGGAGCTCGGCGTCTTCGTCCTGCGCGGCGAGGGCCCCGGCCCAGTAGAGGGCGAGGTAGAAATGGCTCCCGCGGTTGTCGATGGTGCCGAGCCTGCGTCCGGGGGAGCGGTCGTTTTTGAGAAATTCTCCGGTGGCGGCGTCGAGGGTCCGCGCGAGCAATTTGGCTTTGGCGTTGCCGGTGGTCTCGCCGAGATGCTCCAGGGAAACGGCGAGGGCGAGAAATTCGCCGAGGGAATCCCAGCGCAGGTAGTTTTCCGCGACGAATTGCTGGACGTGTTTGGGCGCGGAACCTCCGGCACCCGTTTCGAACAGACCGCCACCGTTCATCAGCGGGACGATGGAGAGCATCTTGGCGCTGGTGCCGAGCTCGAGG